>JADFHG010000059.1 GCA_022567365.1 Planctomycetota bacterium
GCCCTGTGCTTTCCGTATCCACCATATTGGGTTCCCCCACGCATCTAGAACACAGCCGGAGACAGGATTTGCTCTTGTGGAAAGGACGCATTTGAGGGCAGGGACACCAAGGTCGAAACCGGAGATCAACTGATCGGTACTCTGCACTGGCAACCGGTCGCCCAGAAGCGCCGCTTGCGTCGCCAATATCTCCATGGTTGACCTGGTTCGCGTGACCGCATGCCCCCTGCCTGACTCACGGATCTTCAGGCACCAGTTCACGAGGCCGCCCACGGCGACCGCAGCCACCACAAAGGCGACGATAAGCCAAGTTCGCTTCCGCATCTCGACCTCTAGTACTCCGACACACGCGATTTGATGGGTGCCATGCTCACGCTTGCGTGAGCATGTCTTGGAGGATCCGTACGCACATGGCCACGCAAGCGTGGCCATGCCACCCAACTCAACCCATCATTTGAGGTGTGACGGAGCGCTAGTACCACACGCGGTTCAAAGCGTGATCGGGATCAGCTTTATGGGAGTCCTACCGCTCAATCATCAAACACATCGCCCCCCTCTTCGAGCAAACGGTCCTTCGTCTCCTCGCGCATCTCCTCTTGCAGTTTGACGATGTCCCGAAGCATCGTCACCACCTCCTGATACCCTTCCCATTGTAGCATGCTGGCGAGAATCGCGCGCATCCGCGTCAAAATCTCGGCCTGCTGGGCGTCAATTAGCCGGGCGGTCTCGGCGTCCGCGTCCCGGGAAAATCGCCTCAAGGCGTCGGCCGCCGCCACGAGATCGCGCTTGGCGAGCTGCGACATGGGCTCGATCACGCCTCGGCCCAGGCGCTCTTTGGTGGCCGCGGTGTCGAGTTGATTCACGCGAAGCTCCGCCAGGATGTGCTCGAATCGCTGGCGGATGACGTTGACGGATCCCGCGATGGTGCGCTGCCTGCGTTCGAGCGGCGCGAGGTCCGCGGCCGTGCGTTCGCTCGCCCCGCGCGATTCCAGCCCGGCGAAGACCGACAGCAAACCGCCGCGAAGTTTCTCCTGACCGCTGACCAGCCGTTCAAACTCCATTCGATATTCCTGCTCGCGGCGGCTCAGCTCGGCAAGCAGGTCGTCGCGCGTGACGACGCGCAATACGACCTCGGGCGATTGCGCGAAGTTCGGCCCGGAGACGTCGTCGAAGTCCGTCGCGTGTGCGAATAGCGTGATGCGGTCCCCCGGAATCGGAGACTCGCTCGCCACCGGCCACAATACCGAAGTCGCAAACGTCTTCGCCGACGGGGTGAAGCTCGGCAGCGGGATCGATCGAGTGCCACCGCCTTGGCGCGATAGGTCGTAGAGCAACTCCGCCGCCGCCAACCCGTACTTGTCGGAGAACTCGACCGCAATGGGCAAGACCGCTTCGGGCGTCACCATGTCGCCCACGCCCCTGATGGTCATGCGGGCGCGCGGCGGCTCGTCTTTTACGACGCGAATCGAAAAACGGACCGGTTGCTTGTTGGCCAATCCGACTTCGTCGATCAGCGCGAAATGATAGGTGTGGGTCTCCGTTGGCGAGAGCGCGACGACGTAACGATCGCCCTCTCGAACCGCAGGCGCCACAAGCTCGCGCCCGACCATGAGGTCGGCCGTGGCCGCCGGATGAGAAGTCCCAACGCTGATGGTCACGATGCTGCCCGGCAGCACCCGCACGGCCCGTTGCCCATCGCCCAGCGTGATGGGCTCAATTCGGGTGTACTCGGGCGATTCGATCCGCATTTCGGTTTCGATGACTCTTGGCCGCTGTGACAGCTTGATTTCATACTCGACGGTGCGGTCGTCGCCCCCTTCGAGGTGAAACCGCAGGTTTTCCCGCATCTTCTTGAAGGTATGGCGAAACCCGTCGCGACCGACGCCGATCATCGTCTCTCGACCACGCCGGCCGGCCTCCGTCTCGAAAGCGATCTCGACGACGCGGGGTATGACGCCCACGGCGTGCGCGCGGATCTCGATGTCGTCGCCCTCGGCGCCGTTGATGACCCGCCCTTCGACTTCGACGATCAGGTGCGTTCGCTGCCACCACTCGGCATCCGTGAGCAAGACGTTGCGCGAAAACCACATGGCCATCACGTCGGTTTGCACCGCGCACATGACCACGACGAAAAGCGAAACACCGACGATTGCCGCCCCGGCCCTCCGTGCGCGGGTGGTATCGACGATGCTTGCGAAATCAACCGACTCGCTCGCTCGCGCCGCCCGCTGGGCGACGGTCGCCATGAGTCCCGGCGAGTTTGATCGAGGCGAACCCACGTCGCCTTGACCGAAGCGCACCGCCGATACGAGCAGCGACGCCAACTCGGGAAACCGCCGCTCGACGAGATGGGCCGCATCGGCGACGTCCACCCCGACTCTCATAGGTCGGATCAACCGTCGCCAGATTGCACGCCCCGTTCCAACGAGAATCAGCGCGGAAAGGACCGCGCGCATGCTCCAATCCGGGCGGGTGGCATAGTCGATCGCGAGTTGGACGCTGCACGCGGCGAACAGGAAGACGACGACCCACGCGACCCCTTCGATCAGCACGCACATCCGCAGCCGCCTCGCGAGCGCAGCCAACCGGCGGGTCAACGCATCGTCCGTGCGAATCAAACGCCCGCGCGCGTCGGATGGGCGCGGTCGATCGGTCTCGGAGTTGTTAATCATCCCGTTGGACATGGTCCTCACGACACCTATTGTTTACAACAGTCGATTCCACTTGCGCAATCCCCACTCGACCGCCAATAATGTAACCAGCAGCGCGAGCACGATTGCGTTGTCCCACAGCATCATCGGCCGGGACTTGATCGTCGTTTCTTCGTGGCGGTCCGGGATCAAACCGGGCAAGGACGCGGCCTCGTCCACCTCGAAATAACGACCGCCGGCCGATTGCTCGGCGAGCGCCACCAACGACGCCCGGTCCATGCGCGGTCTCAGTATCTCGATGTTGGGTCTCGCGACGCGGACTTCCCGCGCGACCTCGACCGGTCCATCGCCGCCGCCGGACGCAAATCGCAGAACGATGCGGTAATTGCCCGCCCGGTCCGGTACAAACCGACCCTCGAACCACCCCGGGCGGTCGGCGCGCGCCCGCAAGGTGAAATCAAACGATTCGTCGTCGATCTCGCATTTGGCCGTGACCTCGTCGCGATCAAGCGGTTCATACCGCGGGTCGAGCAACCGGGCGGTCACGGTCACCGCGTCGCCCACGGCGAATTGGTCCCCCTCGGTGAGCAACGTCGCGCGGGTCATCCCGCCGAGCAATTTGCCCTCGACGAGAAATCGGACGAGCTGCACCCAAAACCGATCGAAGATCTCCGGGTCCACCGAGCGCCAACGCCACGTGCCGTCGAACGCGATGAAACCGCTTCGTCCGGCCCCGACGAACTGCACGGCCGCCAGCACGTGGCCGCCGGCGGCGTTGCGCATGCGCGAGTCTCCGTGCCGCATCAGCACGGTGGCGACGGGCTTTTCCCGCTCGACGGGAAAGTGCCAGTATACGCCACCCATCCCCCGCCACCGCAGCTTCGTCGAAACCGGATCGCCCGCGAGACGCAGCACCGGATGATCGAAGACCGTTTCCGGTATGTCGAATACCGAGGGCGCGTGCTGGTAGTGGCCTAACCGGTTGAGGATGAGGTCGGATTCCGGATTGAGCGTAATCGGCAGCAGGTCGATCAGCGGCCGCAATTCCCGCTCACGCATGAAGTCCGGCGTGTTCGGACGGGCGGCGGTGTACAATAGGCCGCCGCCGTACTCGGTGACGAGTTTGTCCACGAGCACGCACCATTCCCGGTCGAACTCCTCTCGATTCGGGTCCATGAGAATGACCGCGTCGTATTGGAAGAGTTCCTCCGGCGTACGCGGCATGTGATCGATGATCGTGTTCCCGTCGCGCACGGCCCGGTAGTCGGCCGTTTGCAACCAGCAACTCAAATCGAAGGTATCGTCGCGCTCGAGCAACCGCGATACAAACCGATATTCCCAACTCGGCCCGCCCGCGACAAGCAAGACACGGACCCTCGCGTCGATGACGCTTACGGTCACTTGTTTCACGTTGTCATCGGCAACGGATTCGTCCTCTTGGACCGGCACCTCCACCGAGTATGTATAGCGTCCCACGCGGCGGGGACGACGCTCGAACACGATTGGATCGATACGCCCACCCTCGGCGATGGTGACGATCTTGCGATCGACGAGTCTCCCCGCGCCACCGGACGACGCATTCCGCTCGCGCAGCTCGACCGGAATCGTCCGGCCGTCAAGGCCTTCCGACGCCAATCGCACCGTGATCGCAAATGGATCCTGCTTGAAAGCGCTTTGCGGCGCGAGCACTTCCGCGATCCGAATGTTGCGCGGCGCGGAGGGATCGCCGATACCGACGACGTATACGGGAAGATCCCGGTCGGCTGCGTACCGCGCCGCGGATTCCGCCGACAGCCCCTGATTGAAACCGCCATCGGATAGCACGATCACGCCGGCCACCGGCGCGCCGCCCAACGACTCCACCGCGCGGCGTAGCGAACGATCGATGTTGGTTGCGCTGCCGTGCGCGGCGAAGTCCGTGGGTGCGATGGCCGCGTCGATCAGGTGCGTGCTGCCCGCCGCCGTGCTCGACGGAGTCGGCGCACGTTCCGACGACCGGCGCACCAATGCTTGCAGCTCCGGCTCGTCGCTGAAGGTGTAGAGCTTGACCCGGTTGTTGTCCGCGAGCGATCGCAGGAACAGATTGTTCGAACTCCCCAGAACTTCGTCCACCAGACGCATGCGGCGCGTCGGGGCGAGGTCGGCGGTATTCAACAGCGCCTTGACTCGCGCGGCCGCGTCCGCGTCGCGATAGGTGTCGGCCAGATCCATGCTCGAAGACGTGTCCACCAGCACGACCGTGTATGAATCGATCCAGCGCCGAATATAGCGCACCCGCACCGGTTCGAGCCATATGACCATGAGCGTCAGTATGACCGCGCACCGAATGACGGCGAGCCACGTCCGCAAACGCGGGCCGGCACCGATGCGCCCCTCGCGCCGATACATCCACACGATCAGCCAACACAAACCGATCGCCAGCGCCAAACCGCCGACCGCAAGCCACCCCTCCGGCACGCGGCTAAGTTCGTATGCAAACTCCACCTCCTCGCGAGGCGTGATCGCGGCCGACACGGAACCGAATGGCAAGGGCAGGCTACCCATTTCGTTGATCAGCTCTCATTTCGTTTGTGTGGTGTCACGGCGCTCGTGTGCTTCATCGTATGCATGCTCCAACGTGCGCGTGCTTCACGGCGGCTCATTTCGTAGCGTCCGCCCCCCGTGGCGGACGTGGCTTGCGAAACAGCTATCGCCGTCCTACGGCCGCCACAGGGGGCGGCCGCTACTTTTTCCTCGTGCGCGGTCGCAAGGCGAATAAGGTCGCAGGCCTCTTGCCACACATCAAAACGCCCTACGACCAAACCACCAGGCCAAAGAATGCTCCGTCATCAAACACGCCATGGCGGCAAGCAAACACGCCGGCCATAGTTCGGTGCGTGCTTCGTCCGTACCGTCATCGATTCCCGCAATCCCGCTGATGTATTGAAACGGCAGATCCGGCATCGCCTGGCGAAGCTCCGCCTCCGTAGCCGGGGTCAGGTCGCTCTCACCGGGGGCGACGTTGACCGCCACCGACCGCACGACCTCCCGACCGTCGCGCCCGCGGAGCAAGAACTGATAGATGCCGCTACGATCCGTCTGCTCCCACGCAAACACCATTCCATGTCCGTCGGCGGAGGAGGAAGCCGTCAGTCCGATCTCCCGCTCCGCCGGATACCCCGGCGTCCGAAGCACGGCATCAGGCTCGACCTCGCTCGGGTCGATCGGCAATTCGATCGCCGTGCCGACCCAATGGTCCGCGGCCGATTCCGCCGTACGCGCGGCGTGCCGCACGAGTTCCATCATCACCGGCAGGTAGGTCGGGTGGTCCGCCCAATCGTTCCACTCTTTGTCCGCGGAGGATGTCACGAGGATAGTATGGCCAAGCCCCAAGGGCCGCTCGATAACGAAAGGCGCCCCATCAACGCTGTCAAATCTCGCGACGACGCGGGCGGGCGCGCGGGACGACGTCGCGCGCCCGTCGGGCGCGCCCGTGCCGTTTCCGTTTCCGTTCTCGTGGGTCTCTCCCAATACGTTGCAGGCGAAGTATTCGTAGAATCCGATCTGCGCGGTGCCGAGCGGATCACCCTCACGGCTGAGCCCTCGAAGCACGGGATGGAGACGATCCGTGACGACCAGATGCGACTCCGTGCTCGGACGGACGATCGCAGTCAATTCCGCGGGCAGCAGCCCATCGCCGTCGCGATAGAGCGCCAAGTTGTACAAGTCCGGGTCCACCTGATCGCCGAGAAACACGATGAGGCCTCCGCCGCCTCGTACGAAACCCGTCAGCGCGTCGATCGCCGGCTCGCTGATCCGGTAGACGTTGGCCAATATGACGACGTGAAACGGCTTCAAGTCCGTCCCGTCGAGTTGAGATTCATCGACGACCGCGATCTCGTTGCCGCTATAGAGTTCGCCGTGCGGTCGAAGCGCGGTGGTCAGAAGGTGCACCTCGTCGTCGAAGTTGTCGGTTGACGGTTCGCCGTCGACGATGAGCACACGGATCGCGTCGCTCACCTCGGCGACAACGTAGCGAACGTCGTCGATCGGGAGCGCGTCTTCCGGAAGGCGAACGCGCACCGACTCCGAGCCGGCGCGATCGTATTGCACTTCGAGTTCGACGGACGCGATCTGCCCTGCCCCGATTTCGCCTATCGATTGCGGAGATTGCGCCGTCTGCCCAACCACGAGGACCACTTCCAGATCCTCGACGGACTGATCGCCGTAGTTGGCCACCCGCGCCCGAACGTGCCCCGTCGTTCCCGCGACGAGCGGACCACCGAGCACGGTAAGCTCGACCACCGCGCGGTTTGATGCCTCGTCGTCCCCGACGTCCACGAACACCAGCGCGACTCCGCGATCGTTCGCCGCCCATTCCGTAAGCGGCGCCAATACGCTCGATGCGGCGGGCGCGGCATCCTCCATATCGATCGACGATGACGCCTCGACCTCCCGAGAGACCCAGTCGGCCCGCTGAAAATCGGAAATCACATACACGGCCGCGCTGATGACTTCGGCGCGCTGAAGCAACTCTACGATGCCCATAAACACCGCCGAGGGATCGAGCGCCTGCTCCGACGGCTCGAGGGCTTCGAGCCGCGCGAGAAGTTCGTCCGCTTGGGTGTCATCGAGAAAGGTGCCGGACTCGATCGGCTGATCGACCGACGAGGTTCGCACGAGGGTCACGGTGTCGTCCGGCGCTTCCTCGCGGATGTTTTCGATGAGCCGGCGGATTGCCTTCTTCGCCCGAGCAAATGCGGTGCCGTCGTCGTTTTCGTGGCCCATGCTGAACGAGTCGTCGATGACGAAGACACGTTCGGTGCGTCGTGCGCCGCTGAGCGCGGCCGCCGCGCCCTCGGGCCGCACGAACGGTCGGGCGACCATCAGGCCGATGAGCAACAGGGCCAAGCATCGAAGGGCGAGCAGTATCCACTCCTCCATGCGAATCCGTCGGCGGTTGCGCCGCTGAGCGTCGATCAGAAACTCCATCGCGGCCCAGCGTATGCGTTTGAACCGGCGGCGCGCGAGCAGGTGGATCAGAATCGGCACACCGACCGAAACCGCGCCCGCGGCAAAGAGGGCGGGGGAAAGGAAGGCGGCCAGGATTTGCGGGTGCGGCATCATAGGGGGGCTATGCCTTTGCGCGCTGCAGCCGCATTCGCGCCGCGAGGTATGTCGTGAGCGCGACGTCCACGCCGTCGCCCGTGCTGATCAGCGCGTAATCGACACGTTCGTTCAAACATGCGCTGCTGATGGTATCCAGAAACGACTGCAGCGCGCTGAGGTAACTCGCGCGGAGCGATTGGGGATCGGTCAGGATCTCGAGGTCGACGTCCTCCATGCCTTCGAACAACGTACGGTCCGCAAACTCGAACGTCAGCTCGTCGTGATCGAGCACGTGCAGCACGACGACGTCGTGTCCCCCATATCGAAAACGACGCAGCCCGTCCACAACGTCGTCCGGATTCATCAGCAGATCCGAAACGATAATCACCATGCCCCTTCGCGGGATCCGCCCGGCCAGTTCCTGCAGCAGCAGCTTGACGTCGGTTTTTCGATCGGGCTTGCTCTGTTCGATCTTCGCGGTCAGGGCCGCGAGCGACGCCCGGTTTGTCGATACGGGAACCTGCCCGCGGAGTTCGTGGTCGAAAAGGGTCAGGCCCACCGCGTCGCCCTGCCGGATGAGCAAGTGCGCAAGAGACGCGGTCACCGTCGCCGCATAGTCCCACTTCGTCATCCGCCCCGTTCCCGGATGCTCCGGATAGGCCATCGATCCGCTGCAGTCCAACAGCAAGTGGACGCGCATGTTGGTTTCTTCTTCATATTCCTTGATGAAGAAGCGATCGGCTTTGGCGTAGACGCGCCAATCAATATGGCGGATGTCATCGCCCGGCACATACTGCCGGTGATTGGCGAACTCGACGCTGAAGCCCTTGTAGGGGCTTTTGTGCATACCGCTGACGAACCCCTCGACGACGTGCCGCGCGCGGAGCTCGAGGCGACCGATCTTGCTCAGCGTCTCAGGCCGAAAGTACTTGCTTGTATCGCTCATCGTCGCCCGCCGCCGTTTGATTCGGGTCAATTGCCGCCAAGATCTCGTCGATGATCCGCTCCGGTGAATAGCCCTGCGCCTCGGCGGAGAAGTTGGTGACGAGCCTATGTCGAAGCACCGGGTGCGCCACCGCGCGGACGTCTTCCGCCGCCAGATGGGTCCGTCCCTTCAGCGCCGCACGCGCCTTGCCGCCGAGGACCAGCGCCTGCACCGCTCGCGGTCCGGCGCCCCATGTGATCATCTTGCGGACGGCCTCGGGGACGTCTTTTTGCTTCGGTCTGGTCGCGCGAACGATGTTGAGCGCGTATCGGATGACATCGGGCGCTGCCGGTATCCGCCGCACGACGCGCTGAAACGTACGGATTTCCTCGCCCGTCAACACTTCATTGATCGTTTGATCGACGTCGGTCGTTGTCCGTTCGGCGATGGCATATTCCTCGTCGTACGACGGATAGTTCACGAACACCTTGAACAGGAATCGGTCCTGCTGCGCTTCGGGCAGCGGGTAGGTGCCCTCCTGTTCGATCGGGTTTTGCGTCGCGAGAACGAAGAACGGCGGGCTTAGATCGTGCCGGTCCCCGCCGACCGTCACGTGCCGCTCCTGCATGGCCTCGAGCAACGCCGCCTGGGTCTTGGGGGGCGTCCGGTTGATTTCGTCGGCCAGAATGACGTTTGCGAAGATCGGACCGGGGAGGAACTTGAACGCCCGCGAGCCCGTGGCCTTGTCCTCCTGAATCACCTCGGTGCCGGTGATGTCCGACGGCATCAGGTCCGGCGTGAATTGGATCCGGGCGAATGACAAGGCGAGACACCGCGCCAGTGACGAGATCATCAGCGTCTTCGCCAACCCCGGCACACCCTCGAGAATACAATGACCGTTGGCGAGCATCGCGATGAGGAGCTGCTCGAGCACCTCGTCCTGCCCGACGATAACCTTCGCCAGCTCCTTGCGAATACGATGGTAGCCCGCACGAAGCTGCTCGACCGCCGCGGCGTCGATGTCGTCGCCCGCCCCGTCCCGATGCGCCGCTTGGCTAGCGCCCTCTCCGGAAGGGAGAATGCCCGCGTTCGATTCCTCACTCATCATGAACTCCAGTATTGGTCGTCGGGGAATTGCTCTGCCCCGCTGTTCTTGCCCCACGTGACATTCCCCGCGGCGGACACTAATGCTCCGACACATGTGATTTGATGGGATTGCCGGAACCGAACCGCGACCGTGAGGGAGCGGAGGGCCAGGGGTACTTGATACTTCGGAAGACCGCTTCCTAACGGGCGCGGTTCGGATAACCCGTCGATCGCGGAGCGTCGCGAAACTAGCCTGCGCCGATTACATCGCGCGGTCCGCGCATCGAGGCAAACTCGCCTCCGCGCGGGCGTCGGCGCCCGGCTCGCATCGAATTGATACAAACGGTGTTGGTCAGGCACGATACTACTTCTGCATGATCGGCAACTGGTTGAACGGCAACTGCAGGATCACGAGCGCCACCGAGGTGGAATAGATGTCGCCCACGGCGCTGGGCCACGATCCGTCGCTCTCCTGCAACGTAAGCAGCGTATCGCGAAGGCCTGAATAGTACTCGTCCCAGTCCGGATCCTGGGAGATATACAGTGCCTGCGCCATATAAAAATGGGCATAGTAAAAGTGCGGCATCGTGAGCAGCCTCGGTTTGATGTGGCGCTTGCAGTATACGAGCGCCTTGATCGCCCTGGGGTTGTCATACTGCCCCGCGTTGAACCAACAGCACACCGCCGCCGCCGTGATCGGCGCGCGCGACGTGCCGCCGCGCTGGCGAAGCGTGTAGCGAATGCCCCCGTCGCTATTCTGCGATCGGGCGAGGTAATCCATCGCGTCGTCGATGACCGTCTTGGGTACCGCGATCCCCGCGTTGCGACAGGAACGAAGCGCCTGCACCTGTGTGATCGTCACGGAGCCTTCGTCGCCGCCTGAATACGGCGTGTAAATCCATCCGCCGTCGCGGCTCTGGCTGCGGGAGGTCAACTCGACGGCCGAAGCGAGCAGTTGGTGCAGTTCGCGCGATCGTTGGACGTCCTCGGTCATCCCGTATAGCTGCCCGAGGGCGAGCATCGAAAACCCGTGTCCATACATCGATCGCGGTTCTCGTTCACTCGCGGCGATCAGGCCCGACCCCTGCGCGGACGCGGCGAGAAAGTGCGCCGCCCGATCGACGTTGGGCGCGTATCGACCTTGTGTCGTCGTGTTGCCGTCCATGAGCAGCGCCAAGGTTGCCAGCCCGGTCATCGCCACTGGGTAGGCGCCGTACGTCCCGCGATTCGCCCAATAACCCTGCCGGTGCTGCGTACGAGAAAGATACGAAAGGCCGCGATCGATCGCGGCCTTGGCTTCCGGCGTGACGCCCGGCGGTAGCGCGATGGCCGGCGGCGACATAAATGCAATCCCAAGAATGACTGAGCCACAAAGCGCGGCGGTCGATCGCGCGCACGACCATGTGCGGTCCGTGGGCTTGAGCCGATGCGATCCACGGGCGCCCGTGAATCGCACGAGTCGCGAGCCTTCGCCAAAGCGCCGAGGTGTATCCGAATACCCGCGCAAGCAGGATTCGCCCAAGGCGGCGCCGGCCGTTGAAACTGGTCCTGATCGCGTTGTCGTCA
>JADFHG010000555.1 GCA_022567365.1 Planctomycetota bacterium
GCAATGCTCTAACGCGGGCACTCAACGACCACACGATTCGCGGCGCCCTGCAACCGTAGCACCGCAGCGGCGCGGACGGTTCTCGTTGCTCGCTACGGTCGGCGCGGTCCTGGTCGCCGGACAAATGGGCGCGACCGAGTCGCCGGCCGAGTCTCCGTTCGCCGTAACGGTCGTCGAGTTTTCGCCGGCACCGGGTCAGTTCGTCAACCATCCGCTCTTCAATGATCCGGCCGTGGCGCTCGGGCCTCCGGTCGGCGGCGGTTTGCTGACCGGTGGCAACACGTCGGTCGTTTCGCTCGGTGGATTCGGCGGATCGATCACGTTGTCTTTCGACCATACCGTGCTCGACGAACCGCTGAATCCCTTGGGTATGGACGCTATCGTCTTCGGAAACGCGTATTGGGTCGGAGGCGATCCGCAAGAACACTGGGCCGAGGCCGCGACGATCGAGATTTGCCTCGACACCAACAAGAACGGTCAACCCGACGACGGGTGGTATCTCATACCCGGCTCGCACATCGCCGCCCCGACCGAACAATGGGCGGAGCAGACGTGGGACGACGACGTCGGTGACGCTACATACCCCCCCGAAGACGCGGCGTGGATCCCGCCGGGCGCCGCCGGCACATGGTCGACCGAGGCCTTTGCGCTCCCGGGTGAGCTGTTTGCGTCGGACGTCGTCGTGAACCCGAGGTCCGAAGGCGGTTCCGATGTTGAAGGCATCTTCGGCTATGGGGACTACACGCCGACGCTTCTTCTGGGCGATCTCGACGCCGACAATGTCGTCGATGATCCCGACGCGCTGCCGGATGACTTCTACACGGTGCCCGACGACCCGATGACGGTCGGAATCTCACCGGGCTCGGGAGGAGGCGACGCCTTTGACATCGCCTGGGCAATCGACCCGTGGACGGAGGCGCCGGCTAATCTGTCCGGCTTCGACTTCATTCGTCTGACGTGCGCGGTGAACTCCGTCTCTCCCGTCTTTGGCGAGAAATCCCCCGAGATTGACGCCGTCGCCGATGTGATGCGCGACCCATTCGGGGATGCCGACAACGACGCCGATATCGATCTCGCGGACCTCGCGGCGCTCGCGGTGTGCTTTGCGCCGGAGGATTCCGTTGCGCCGGGGTGCGAGGGCTTCGACGAAAACGGTGATGGCGTGGTCGATCTCGCGGACGTGGCCGAATTCGTGTCGCGAATGACGGGACCGGCGAATTGAAGACGCGATACCGACAATCAGGGGGCGCCGTTCCCTGCCCGCGCGCGGGAATGAGGGTTTGCACCGGCACCGCAGCGGGTCGCTCGAAGCCAGGGCGATGCGGCAACGCGCGGGGTATGACCCTAATCGAGCTGCTTGTCGTGATCGCGGTCATCGCGCTGCTGCTTGCTATCCTGCTACCGGGTCTGTCCCACGCGCGGGGGCAGGCGCGATCCGCGGTCTGTCGGTCCAACGTGCGCCAACTGCTCATCGCCGGCGGGATGTACGCGCGGGCGTCGGCAGGGCGATACCCGCCCGGAGCCGCCGATTTCCTTCAGAACCTGAACCGGTGGCACGGGACACGCGAGACGACCAGCGAACCATTCGATCCGACGCGCGGACCGCTTGCGGACTTCCTTTCCACCGGCGGCGCGGTAAGGCAGTGTCCGTCGTTCGCGGCTTCGCTGATCGGTTTCGAGGCCGGGAACGGAGGCTACGGATATAACAACGCCTTCGTGGGGGTCGAGGTCGAGAAGGTGGCACCGGACGAGTTCGTCGTGGCATCCGACAAGACCGGCGCGCTCGCCGATCGCGTTCAACGTCCGGCCGAGACGATCATGTTCACGGACGCGGCCTTTGCCAGCGGCGGGGCAATTCCCTACAGCTTCGCCGAACCCCGGTTCCATCCGCAGTACGGGACGCGGGCCGATCCGTCGATCCACTTTCGCCACAACGCAAGGGCAAACGTGGCGTGGTGCGACGGGCATGTCGACGCGCACAAGCGAACGTTCACCTGGTCAAGCGGCTTTTTCGACGGCGATGCCGACCGGCTCAATATCGGTTGGTTCGGCGCGGCCGACGATAATCGGTTGTTCGACCTGGAGTAGATTGGGGTGGGGTTTCGATTCGACAAGTCGGATCGCGATTTGGCGCGTCAACCGGCTGCTTGTGTAGGGATTCGGGATTGGGGAAGTTGGGTGGCCCATGGGTTTGGCAGCCCGTTGAAAAACCTGATGTGTATATGTGGCATCGGTTTTCAACCGGTGAAACAGGTGTGGCACCGGCTAATAGCCGGTGATAAGACGGGCTATTAGCCCGTGCCACACTTTTTCAACGGGCTGTCAGCCGTCGGGGGACACGAATCGGCAAACCCTTCGTATCCCCCACCTCTGAAGAGGTGGGCCACCCATCGGTGCCCGTGAGAGCACGTCCCCTTCCTCA
>JADFHG010000060.1 GCA_022567365.1 Planctomycetota bacterium
AGCGGCCACCGTCGCAGCGGCCGTCAGGCGACCGAAAACATGGTCCGACTCCGCCCCTGGGAGGTTGGTCAGCAGTCTGCTGGCGCGCTTGGGCATAGGCATGGACGCCGCGCCGAGGTCGTGGATCATGCCCAAAGGATGCACAGGTCCGTAGGTGATGAACCGATGTGTATGGTTTTCGGACGACCCCGGACGGCCAAAGACAGCGTGAATCCACTACACCGCCGGCGGCGGATGGGTCGTGCGAGTCGAACTCCCCAATCCGTTCCGAATTCGCACCCAAGTCCGCGGCGGCGGTTTCCCTTGAAAAACAGACGGAGATTCGCCTACAATGCGGATTCAGCGTCCACATCCCGCCTGACCGGCGTGGCGCCGGGGCCGTGTCGTACGGTTGCGGTTGGACTTGCGGTTGGGCTACGGTGTGTTGACTGCGGGTGAGGAAGGATTCCAACGACAGAATCGGTCTATTCGGAAGGAAGGTGTCACGATGGTGGCGAAGCGGATTATGGCATTGGGGTTGAGTGCCTGGCTGGCATGTTCGGCCGCGGCATTTGCGGGTGGCAACGGTAAACTCGGTCATACCGGACCGAAAAGCCAGACAAAGGGCGGGGTCGAGGGAAGCACGTCATTGCGTTTCCAGATGAAAGACCAACAGGAAGTTGTGCCGGACGGCGAATTGGTGGGCGGCATCGGTGGCGGCTTTGCCGGCGGTCCGATCAATGATGGATGCGCCGACTCCGTGCCGATTTCCAACGGGGCCACGTCATTCAGCACGATCGGCGCGGATGAGGACGGCCCGGTGCTTCCGGCCGAGTGTGACGAGGACTTCGGGGTCGATTTACGAGCCGACATCTGGTTCGATTATGATGCGTCGTGCACCGGAACGCTCACCGTGAGTACCTGTGGCGCGGCGACCTACGATACTCGGCTTGCCCTGTACAGTGCATGCACGTGTCCAGCTACAAACGACGACTTTCATGCCTGTAACGACGATGGTCCAGGCTGCCCGGACTTTACGTCGATTCTCGTGGCCGAGGTCGAACAGGGAACGTGCTACAAGCTGCGCGTGGGCGGATGGGGCGATCCCGACTTTCCCGACGATCCCGGCGCACAAGGCACCGGAACGCTGACGGTCACCTGCGAACCATCCGGTCCCGGCCCCTGCTTGGGGGAGATTCTTTCGGTCGAACCCGCGGACGGGACCGAGGACGCACGGCAACCGCACGTACCCGGACCCGGCGCCGACGAGGATCCCGCCGACCGGCAGGGCATAGGCTCGGCGGACGAACCGATCATCATGACCCTTGATGTCGCGGGGGAGCCGGACTCGTGCTTCTTCCTGTGCGAAACCGCGCCGGACGCGGTGCTCGGCGAGAACGGTGTCGCCAGCGTCACCGAGACGGGGAACGGCGTGTATGAAATCGTTCTGAATCACGCGATCGCCCCGGGGAGCGTGACGACGATTTCGTATGGGAACCAGTTCGTCGAGTTCTTGTCGCACCCGGCCAATACCAACCACGACGGGTTCAGCAACGCCAACGACATTCTCCATACGATCGACATGCTCAACGGCGTCGTAGAGCCGGAGTTCGGAGAGTTCAGCACCGACGTGGACCACAGCGGCCTCTTCGGAACCTCCGACGTTCTTCGCGTCATCGACCTGCTCAACGGAGCGATACCGTATGCGATTTGGTTGGGCGCGGCCCGGCCCGTCAACGACGGCGATTGCCCGGGCGAAGTCCAGGATCCTTGCGGCGACGGTGTATGCGACGAGCCCATCCCGCCGACGAGCGACTGCTGCATCGCCAATGGCACGCCCGGTTGCGACGATCCCGAATGCGAAGCCGCGGTGTGTGCGTGCGATGCGTTCTGCTGCGACAACCAGTGGGACAATCTCTGCGCCACCAACGGCGAGAACGACAACGGTTGCGGGGCGGGGGTGCTCTGCGAGGAACTTTGCACGGTGGGCGGCGGCGACGAGGACTGTTTATCTTGCCCGGCGGACTGCGAGTGCCCCGACGATTCCTGCACCGAGGCCGTCGACATCTTTGACGGAGACACAGACTTCTCGACCATCGGCGCCACGACGGACGGCCCGGAACTTCCCATCGAGTGTGATAAGAATTTCGGTCTGGTCCTCGGTGCGGACATCTGGTTCGAGTACGTCGCGACGTGCTCGGGCGTCATGACCACGAGCACGTGCGATCAGGCCGACTATGACACGCGATTGGCCATTTACGAGCTGTGTGAGTGTCCGGTGAGCAATGACCTGCTCGTGGGCTGCAACGACGACGGCGAAGGCTGTGCCGATTTTTCGTCGTTCATGGAGGCCAACGTCGTCGAGGGCACGTGCTACAAACTGCGCGTCGGCGGATGGGCGCCGGAGGGTGGCGCCGGTGCCACCGGCAGCGGTACGCTGAGCATCAGTTGCGTGAACCCCTTCCCGATATGCGACGACGCCGAGGGAGAGTGTACGGAGGCGAACGGAACCCCGGGCTGCAACGATCCGGCCTGTTGTGTCGTCGTGTGTACGATCGACCCGTTCTGCTGCAACGCTATGTGGGACGGGAGTTGCGCGGACCATGCGATCGAAGAGTGCGACTAGCCGAGCGTTGACCTGTCGGCCGTCACATGCAAGTGGCTCGATGGCCGGCGGCTTGCGTTCGTCGCTTCGATAGACTCAATCGCCCCCCGAAGGTATACGCCTTCGGGGGGCGTTTTTTGCGGTATGCCGAACATGCCATTTGACTTGCACGTGCGATTGTGAGCAAGGGTCAGGCGTCTTGCCCGGCGAGGTCGCTCGATTCCGCCCAATCCTCAGACCGGAAGTCTGGGTACAGCCCACAAACGGTCTCGCGAATTCGCCACATCTTGTCCGACGTGACCAAGACCAAGTTGCGCTCCACCGCCTGTGCGACGATCCACAGATCGTTCTCGTCGATGCCGAGTTCCCGAGCCGCGACAGGGTTGTACAGCTTCTCAGGGCGCCTCTTTTTTCCCGTGGGCCATCCGCCTTTGGGAGGATACGTCTCCTCGAGCTTGGCGCGGATTCGTCCAAACGGCTCGGTGGTGTGTCTTGACACCGCAAGAATCTGCGGAAGCCGACGACGCACGAACGCGATGAACTCGTCACGCTTGGTGCCCGCGCCACCGGGGTTGCGCGCATGTCCGTACTCCATCTCGCCGAGCGTGATCGCCGAAACATAGAGCGGCGAGTCGGCCCCGCGCGCGTCCGCGCGCGTCTTTACTTCGGGAAACGAACCTGACTCGCCGTCGAACCAATGTCTAATCACGTTGGTGTCGAGAAGATAGCCATGCACGCCTACTTCTCCTCGTAGACATCCGTCGCGGTTCGCAGGGCTGCAAGCACGTCAGGCGAAACGGTACGCGGGGCCTCGCGAAAGCGGCCCAACGTGGAACGGGCGTAGTCCTCCGAGATGAGCTCGTGCAGCGGAACAAAGGCGTCGAAGCCCGGCGGGTAATACCCGCGGAACTCGCAGCCGACGCCCTTGCGCTCCACGCCGGTGAACAGGTCCAGCAACTGATACTCCAAGCGCGGCGGGAGGTCGTACGCACGAAGCACGGCAGCGTCCAGGTCGAGCAAGGCGCACTTGATACCCTCGGGTGCCGACTCGCTGCGAAAGAGCGGCCCCGCAGTGTTCGCAAGTTCGCGGTATCGCCGCGCGGCCAGTTCGATGGCAGCCTCGTGCTCGGGAGAACGCTCGGGTACGGGCATCTTGCGCATCGTGCCCACTAGAATGTCCCGCTTGCCCAGATGATCGTATGCGAACGCGTTGGCGACGGGTGAGTTCATGATCGCCCAAAGATAGAGAGCGCTAGGGCCGTCGGGCTTTGACCGGATGGCAGAGAATCGACTGGTCAAAGCGCGGCCATGCTCGTCGAGTGTCGCCTTAAGTCGCCACGCTTGTCGAGAAACGCGCGCGTAGTTGAGGAGCACCTGCGGCTTGCCTGTCGGTTTGCCGTGCCGGTAGCTCAACACAACACGCGGGTCGAGGTTCAGCCTTACCGGAGTCGGTAAGCCGCAAATCTGAAGGTCGGCGTCCACGTTGGCGAAGCCGAGTTCGCCCGTTTTCGCAGACTTGTCTCGAACCGTCCAGCACCCGCTTGGCAGACTCGTGCCTTTGTGGTCCAGCCCCTTGCCCATGGATGCGAACCGCTCCAGAGTTAGTACATCCGGCAGGTACGCCCACACCTCGTCCAGTTCCGGCACCCTCAGGTCCACGTCTGTACGCTTTGCAAACCTGCTCTGCAGCACTTGGCGCTCCAAAGAAAACGCCAGACGCGCCTTGAACCTCTCCATGCCCTGCTCGCGAACGCGCCGATACCACAGCATCGCCGGCTTGGTCCGGGCTTTTTTCTTTCGGCCCATGAGCACGGCCACTTCATGACCGCTGTGTTCAAACAAGTTATCCGCAAACTCGTCGATTTCGGTGAGCTCGCACTCCTCGAGCAGAAACTCGCGGACAGGCTGAGACTCCTTGTTGTGCAGCACGCCCTGCGGCACCACGATGCCGAACACGCCTCCCGGCGGCAGCGTGGGTAGGGTTCGCTTGAGCATCTCTACCGCTTTCGTCTGCGAGGTGATCGCCTCGCCCCGCTTTTTGTAGCTCTCCCGCTGCTCCTCCGTGAACCGCTCGAAGGGAGGATTGGCCAGCAGGATGTGAGCCTTCTTGGCGTGTCCGGCGAGTACGCCCGGATCGAACATATCGCCTTGCGTCAGCGCCCACTTGTTGCCATGTGGCTCGTCGGCAAGCGTGAGCGCCAGCTTGGCCACTTCCAGCGCGAACGAGTCACTCTCCAACCCATGGAGGTGTGAGCGCAAGTAGTCGTGCGAATTGCCTGGCCCTCCGGTGGCGCCCCAATCGCGCAGCCACCGCATGGTCGCCGTCAGGAACGGCGCGTGCCCGCACGCCGGCTCGAAGACGTGCCGATCCTCGGGTCTGATCTCCTCGATCAACGGCCACAATTGCGAGAGCATATGGTTGATGAGCACCGACGGAGTGCTGTGGATGCCGAGTTCCTTACGGATGTCGTAGTCGTCCGACGCCTTCTTGCGTTTGCCGCGCCCCGCAGTCTTGTCGATCAGCGTGTTCTCATAGACATACGCGAGCGACTCGCTCGATACGTCCGCCAGCGAGCCGCAAGAGGCGATCCGTTTCGCGGCCGCGTCGATGGCTGGACGGCCCGACTTGCCGAAAGGCGGGTATCGATCTGTCTCGCCATGATGCTTGCCGATGCGATCGAAGACCTCGTCCACGTTGGAGAGGTTGATCCTTTTGAAGTTCGGCACGCCCTTGTCGTGCAGGATCTTTGCGGCAAGCATCCAGAATACGGTACGGTACACCTTCTCCTGTGCTTTCCGGAAATCCAGACGTGTGTCGAGTTCGCCTCGAAGCCCGCTGATCACGTCTTCGACGAGGCGCGTCAGCGTCTCGCCGCGGTTCTTCTCTACCGCAGGCATCAGCCCCGCGTCGAAGAACCAAAGCTGTTCACCCAGGCTTCCCGGCTTGCGTAGCTTGCTCGCGTAGATCCGGCTGGGATGAAGGGTGTCCTTCTCTTGACGCAGGACTGCACCGAGCGTGGACCATTCCAGGAATCGGGGCTTGTCCTTCGGCCCGTTTGGCCCCATCGCCCACCAATCCACGCCCTGGCCGTGGCAGGCGAAAACCGTGGGTGTCCCAAGAGTACTCACCCGTGCGGCGGACGCGCGCGAATCGCCATCCTTGTCTACCACGGCGATGCAGGCGGACCAGGAGTCCCACGGCTTGCCGGCGAACGCGACGACCGGAACGGTCACGTCGTCGAACTTGAAGGGCATCGCCAGTTGATTCTTGCCATAACCGCATCGGCGCAGGTGAGGCGCGAGATCCGTCGCGGAATGAGGCGTTCGCGGCATGGCGGCAGTTTCTCTCCCGATCAATGAGACCCTGATGCACGCGCATCCGATGCCCAAGTTGATTGTACGACCCTCATTGCCTGTGTCACGCGATTATTTCACCGTGGACGAGGCACGCGGTTCAAGTGCTTCGCGACAGTGGTGAATCAACCACCTTCGTCGCGCTCCGGAGCGAGGCTATTCGTAGCGCGCTGGCACTAACGTGAACTCGCCAGGATCGTGTCTCCAGCCACCTTTCGCAATGACCGATAAGTACGCACCGGCGCGTCCGGTGAGGGCGCCCGGCTCGGATGAATGCGTATGAAGATCGGCATCTTTCAACACGGTTGGTGGCGTGAGGCCATCGCGGTCGGCGGGCACGATCCTATCGAACTGCCAATGCCTGACCTCACCGCCGCCGGCCCGTACGCGGCGGATCTGTCAACGCGCCGAGAAAACGGCTCCGCGATGCATGCGGTGCTGACCGAGCAACCGGTGGACGTCATGCTCGACAACGGCGGCGTGGGGCTCGCCTTCCTCCCGGGCACGCAAGGACCTAACGACCTGCGTCTGGTGCACGAAGCCGCGGGCGTGCGCCTCTTCTCACATTTCATCGATCCGGTCACGACCGTCATGCAAGGGTTGGACTGGCCGACCGTCTGGCAGGCTTTGAAGAGCCGGATGTGGGTCAAAGCCGTCTGGGATCGCGCCCAGGTCCGCGAATTGCAGCGCTTCGGCGTGCCGAGCGTCATTCACCTGCCCATGGCCGCGCCCGACCGCGAATACGACAGCGATCCCGTCGATCCCGACACCTGCCGACCCATCGTCTCGTTCGTCGGCGGTCAGAACACGTCGTTCTACCTGCGCGGCCGATCGATCGATCCAGAGACGCTCCTGCCCGCGACCATGGCGCACGCTGTTCGCGCGGACATGCCGGGCATGGATTTCCTCGAGTTTTACCACGACCTCTACGGCCTGGCGGCACTGCCGAAGGACGGCGACGACCTCGAGACGCAGGTTCACAAGACGCAGACGTACTTCTGCGCAAAACTCGCCTACAACGCGGCGCTTTGCATCAAGAACCGCGACCGATTCGTGATCTTTCTGTCGCGAAAACTCGGACCTGTGTTTGAGCTGATCGGGCGGGGCTGGGACACGGCATACGGGCTTGCCTGCGCGCCGCAGATCGCCACCCACGACGCGTACTTCGATTACCTCAGACATTGCGCGATCAACGTGAACCTGGTGAACGGAAACGCCGAGACCGGTCTGAACATGCGCCACTTCGAGATCACCGCGGCCGGGGGTTTCATGCTCTGCCGCGATCAAGGCGAGCTTCGCGAGTGCTTCGACGTCGGCAGCGAATGCGAGGTGTTCGGCAACGAGGCGGAACTCGTCGAGAAAATCGAATACTACCTGAACCATCCCAGCCGGCGCGCGGACATCGCGGCGGCGGGGCAGCGGCGAACCTTGGGCGAGCATTTATACAGCCACCGGCTTGCGCGAGTCATGAACGAGGTTGCGCGGCAACCGGTTTCCGTCGCCGTATGAGCGTCCGATGCGGCCTCAGAAGGGTCGGTCGGTAACGCGCGTGCCGCACTGGGGATTCGTCAACCGTCCGGTCCGGCGGCACCGCTTCGGCTCGGCGGAAGTCCAGTGTAGTTTGTCACGTTGTTTGCTTTTTATCCGAACCGCGACCGTAAGGGAGCGGACCAAGGAATCCGCTCCCTTACGGTCGCGGTTCGGTTGGCATGATCGTCGGCAATTATGAATCACTACAGTAGCCCGCCGCATCGAACGCACAGGATTAACCGAACGCGCACTATCAACGGTTGCGAAATACAAGGATGTTGATCGACCATGAGCCTACGACCCCTACGAATCGCAACGACCAATCAGCTCGCGCACTCGGTCCGCAAAGCCGGCTTCGACGCCTACGTCCTGCCGGACCCACCCGCGCCGGACATCCAACGTGGTATGCACCGCCGATTGAACGACGGCGAGATCTATCGACCGTTTCTCGAAAAGCATGACATCGAACTCGTCGTGGATTTCAACACCGGCGCGCTGACCTTCAGCCGGTCGGAAACCAATGAGGGGCAAACCGCGCTGACGACGGCCCAATTGGGCATCCCCTATGTCTCCTGCCTACTCGATCCGATCACGTCGGTGATGAGAGAGATGCGATGGGACCAGCGCTGGCACATTCTGGAAAACCCGAACTGGTTCAAGGGCATCAGCGATCAGGCCCACGGGGAGGAGCTCGCCCGCATGGGTATTCCCGGATTGCTGAATCTGCCGATCGCGGCCGGCGACGACGATTTTGACACACGCCCGTTGCCGGCGCCCGATCCCGGCCCGGTCGTCAGCTTCATGGGGCACCCCGCAACAACGTTTTTTCGATCGAACATCGCCAAGACGCCGAACGAACTCTATCCCGGCATACTCGCGGCCGCCGTGCAAGCGGACATGCCGGACCTGCCGTTCCACAAGATCTACTACGACCTGTATCACCAGGCCGACCCGCCGGCTACGACCGATGATCCGATGGTCAGAGCGAAAAAGAGCGGCGAATACTTCGATGCCAAGTTCATGTACAACCTATTCCTTGCCGTCAAACAGCGCGATCGCTTTGCATGCTTCCTCAAGGCGAAGCTCGGGGACAACTTCGAGCTCATCGGCGACTTTTGGAAGCGCGACCTCGGTCTCGAACACACACCGCGCATCTGGGACATGAAGCTGCTCCACGAGCGCATGCGCAAAGTCCCGATCTGTTTGAATCTGACAAAGGGTTGCGCGGAAACCGGCCTGAACCTAAGGCACTTCGAGATCACGGCCCACGGCGGATTCATGTTGACTTATCCGATGGCGGAGTTGGAGTCGTCCTTCGTCGTCGGACAGGAGTGCGACGTCTTCCACAATGAGGAGGAACTGCTCGAGAAGATTGCGTATTACCTGGAGCACCCGAAAGAGCGCACCGAGATCGCGCTGGCCGGACAACGTCGGACGCTCAGCGAACATCTAGGCAGCCATCGAATCGGCAGTTTGGTCGCGATGCTCCGGCAACAGGGCATACTGTCCGCCCCGGTGAGCAGCCCGTCGTACGCGCGGAAAGAGGCAATCTCCGCTCCGCGACTGGACCAATTGTCGCGGGGCAGGTCCGGCGGCGCCATGTTCGCTCCACGCAATTCAGGCTGATTCGGCGGAATATCAGCCCGTTGAAAACCCGACGGCGGTATTGTTGACCCGGTTCGTTGGGTGTTCCACGTCCGCCACGGGGGGCGGCCGCTACGTTTTCAACAGGCTGCTATGCCCGATGAACGAGTCGGAGCCGTCCGGCGGTGTGGCACACCCGCGTGCTGACGGTTTCGAGGGGTCTCAGCCCTTGACCGGCCGAGCGTAGAGGATTCAGCGCGTGCGGATCCCGCGTTATAGGACCGTCCGTCCGCGTGCGCCTGGAAAGAATGCGCAAACCGCTCCCCCTCCACCCCGGCCGGCGCAACGGCCGAATGATCCGCTCCGGTCGGACGCCGTGTTTCAGGTCGCGATCCAATGGTCCGATACCTATATCAACCGCTGTATGCACGTGCGCACTGGGACTGTATCTAATCGCGTTGCTGATGTGAGACACCGCACCGCTTACCATGCCGCCTGAAAATCCTGAAAAACGGCGAGGACGGGACGGATTCACGTCCAGGCTTCTGGTTGCGAGCCGGAGCCTTCAGTGCAAGTCCATACTCGTCGTGCTTGCCATATCGTTGACCGTGACGGCGGTGGTTTCCGGCTATCTGCTCCATTCGGGCATGGGCACGGTTCGGGAACTGTATCACGAGCAGGTGGTGCAGTTGTCTTCGATGCTCGCGGAGGCGGCATCCGAGCCGATGGCGGCCCGCGATACCGCCGTCCTTGCTCGAATCGCGCGTGACGTCGCGAGGGGATCGCCGATTCTCTACGTAGCGTTCACGGATACGAGCGGCCAATCGATCGCCTCGGCCGAACACCGTCAAACTCGCATACGGGAGCGCGCGATCCGCGACCGCGCCGCGGTCTCGGCGGCGACCGGGACGCCCGTATACCATCCGCGCGGCGACGGACACGACGCGTTTCTCGACATCGTATATCCCGTCCGACAACGCGAGCGCGGCGGGGAGGCACACGTCGAGGGCGAGACCGCGTCGACGAAGCTTCTCGGTTACGTCCAGATCGGAATGGTCGTGGGCACGTGGCAGCGGGCGATCTCCCACACGATCGATCTTGTCACCGGTGTCGGCTGCATCGCGGTGGTCATCGCGCTGCCGTTTGGTTTCCTGCTTGTGCGCCGCGTGCTGGCGCCGCTCGAGGGCGTGACCCAAGCCATGCATCGCTTTTCGTCCGGAGAGATGGACGTTCGAAGCGAGATACGCCGACGCGATGAGATCGGGCGCCTGGCGGAGGCGTTCAACCGAATGGCCGACCAGCAGCAATCCACGCACGAGCGCCTTGTCAATCTCAACGCCGACCTCGAGGAACGCGTCGCCCAACGGACCCGACAACTGCGGGAGCTCGCCGCGCGCGAACCGCTAACAGGTTTGTACAACCGGCGACACTTCAACGACGTGCTCCGCCGAAGTATTGCCGAGGCCCGTCGGCACGAGGCCGAACTGTCGTGTCTGATGATCGATCTGGATGAGTTCAAGAAGGTGAACGATCAGTGCGGTCATCACGCCGGCGACGAACTGCTGATCCTGGTGGCCAAGTCGATCAGTTCGCATCTCCGGCGTTCGGACGTCGCGGCGCGATACGGCGGGGACGAGTTCGTCGTGCTGCTCCCTCGTACGGACGGTCAACGCGCCCGAAAGCTCGCCCAACGGATCATCGATCGCCTCTCCGAGGACATCCCGGAGCAATATAAGCACCTTGATGTCGGCGCGAGCATCGGAATTGCCTCGCTCAGGGATCTGAATTCGGACGATCCGGACATGCTGATTCGCACGGCGGATCTCGCCATGTACGCGGCGAAAACGGAAGGCAAGAATCGGATCCACGTGGCCGGCGAAACGGTCGA
This sequence comes from Planctomycetota bacterium, assembly GCA_022567365.1. GTDB lineage: Bacteria > Planctomycetota > Phycisphaerae > UBA1845 > UBA1845 > JADFHG01. The sequence continues at coordinate 10,941 of JADFHG010000060.1, forward strand.
TACGCCCCCCACAAGCCCGCCGAGTACGTTTTCCGGAACGGCCCCGCCGACGTCGGTTGGGAATCTCCCCGGGAAGGTTGCCTGACCACCGGCGATCCCCGCGAATAAACCGCCGCGCAGGAGCGAATACAAAATGCCGCACCGTCGCTGATCGGCCGTGCAGCGCCCGTTTGTCGAATCGTGAGACCGATCGACGGGCCGGCGCGGCCCGACGTCGCGGCGGCGTGGGGAACCGGTGTGCGGTTCCACGGGCACACGCCGTCATCTTACCCGTAGAGGGTGTGTGAGAATCGAGAATCTGTCAGCGGTCAGCTATCAGCTATCAGCTATCAGCCAGAACGTAC
>JADFHG010000061.1 GCA_022567365.1 Planctomycetota bacterium
CGTAGTAGGCGGCGTGGTCTTCGAGAAAATAGCGGTCTACATACGAACGCTCCAGCACGATGGAGATTTTGCCGTCCTGTTGGAAATGAGCGAAATACTCCTCGAAGTACACGCGATGCAGTTTCTTATCGACATTGGCGACCGTGGTGTTCGCACATTGCGAAAGAAGCCTACTTAACTCGGCGATGGAGTACCGGTGAACCGTGATCGGACCCCAGTCATCGACAGGACGGCGCACCGTTTCCCCTAGATCGTCATTTCCCGTGTAAGCTGCTCCTCCGTACCCTTGCGCTCCTCGCGCAACGCGGCAATCGCATCCGTAGCTTTCTGCGGTTCAGATGGCTGCTGCTTCTCCGCCCTGGGCGGCGTCTGCGACACCTGCCCCGTCGCGGAATCCTTCGCTTCCCCTTGCATTTCTTTTCCCATTAGCGCACCTCCAAAATTGAAAACTAAAATGGGGCTACTGAATCTTCGACCGCCCTCATCGGAGCTTGACGCAAATCGTATGTCAGAGTTTCTTCGAGGCACACGATCACGCTGTGCATACGGCAAGTTCCGAGCCACGCATTCTAGACAAACGGGTCGCCATGTCAACGGCGGCGTCGCACGACAGACCCAACGATCACGCCTGAATGATCGTACGGACCTACCAAGGCACAACATATCGTGACATACATCGTCGTAGTATACCACATGTAGCGGGTCTGTCAAGAGCGATCGAGAGGTTCTGACGATTTTGGCAGGGCCAGGAATTGCACTGCTACGCCAATTGTGCAACATGCTTGCGTTGTCACACCGCGTCGATCGCCTGATCCAAATCCGCGATGAGATCATCGACGTCTTCGATTCCGACCGACAATCGCAGCAGCCCGTCGGTAATGCCCCTTGCCTCGCGGATTTCCTGGGGAATCGATGCGTGCGTCATGATCGCGGGGTGGTTGACCAACGACTCGACGCCGCCGAGCGACTCGGCGCAGGCGAAGATTTTCACGTGCGCGCAGAACTCGAGCGCCGCGTCGTCTTTCTTGAACACGATGGTGACGATCCCGCCGCCGCCGGTCATCTGCTGCTTCGCGAGTTCGTGGTCCGGGTGGTCCGGGAGAAAGGGGTAGACCACGCGTTCGAGCTTCGCGTTCCCCTGCAGGTGTTTGGCGATCGTGAGCGCGTTTTGGCTGTGCCGCTCCATACGGAGTGCGAGCGTCTTGATGCCTCGGTGTGCGAGGTAGCAGTCGAACGGACCCGGCACGCCGCCGAGCGAGTTTTGAAGAAACGCGATGCGCTCGAAAAGCGCCTCATCCCGAACGATGACCGCCCCGCCGATGACGTCCGAGTGGCCGCCGACGTACTTGGTCGTGCTGTGGATGATGTAGTCCGCCCCGAGTGCGATCGGTTGCTGGAGCGCGGGCGTCGCGAACGTATTGTCGACGGCCAGCAGCGCGCCGCTATCGTGCGCGATCCGACCGAGCTTCTTGATGTCGAGGCAACGGAGCAGCGGGTTGGTGGGCGTTTCGATCCACACGATCTTGGTCTTGGCGTCGATCAAGTTGGCGAAACCGGCGGGCGAGGGATCCTCCGTGAAGACCGGTACGACACCGAACCCCTCGAAGACCTGCTTGAGCAGCCGAAACGTCCCGCCGTATACGTCTCCATACGCCAAGACCTTGTCACCCGGCGCGAGCGTCGCAAAGACCGCGGCCGTGGCGGCCGATCCCGATGCGAACGCCGCGCAATGCGTGCCGCCTTCGAGCGAGGCGAGGCACTGCTCGAGGTTCGCGCGGGTCGGGTTGCCGCTGCGGCTGTACTCGTAGCCCTTGTGGTTGCCCGGCGACGCCTGCGTAAAGGTGGTTGTCAGGTGGATTGGCGGTATGGTCGCGCCGCTGCTCTCGTCGGGCTGCTGGCCGACGTGGATCGCGCGGGTTGCGAGTTTCATCGATTCGCAAGAATCTCGGGTCATGGCGTTTCAACTTCCGTTTTTCCAGTTATTTATCGGTGATGACATTGGGCACCGCGTCGCCGGCAATCGGCCGCGGCTCGGAACCAGGGAACCAGGGAACCGCATGATCGTGGAGTCGGCATTCTTGCGTGTCGGCGGTTGCGATCAACCTTCGCCTCCGCGTCAGGCGATACGTGACCTGTGCGGCAGGCCCCGTCCGTTGCCTTTCGCGGGTCACAGCGGGCGACCCGGACGCCGCGTCTCGCGGACGATGTCGCCTTCAGGACACGGCCACGGGCGTCGCCGCCGCGGCACCGTCGAGCGGGCGATCCCAGAAATCGACCAGGTCCATGCGCGTCACGATCCCGGCGATTTCGTCGCCGTGCAGGATGATGACGCCGCTATGGCCGGACTGCAAAAGCCGGTACACCTCGTCGAGATCGACACCCTGGTCCACGACCGGCAAGGGCTTGGCCATGATTTCGCGCACCGGAACCTGGCGAGGGTCGCGGCGGCTGTGGAGGAGGCGCGCCAGCGCGAGTTCTCGGACACCGCCGATAACCTTGCCGTCTTCGAGCACGGGCATTTGCGAAATGCCGTGCTCGCGCATGAGCGAGATCGCGTCCACGGCCATCTGGTCGGCCTCGACGGAGATCACCGGGGCATCGCCACGCGCGTCGAGCAGGTCGACGACGCTGCGGGGCTGCTCGGTTGACTGCATAAAGCCGTTCTCGATCATCCACTCGTCGGCGTACATCTTGGAGAGGTAGTTGCGACCGGTGTCCGGGCACATGACCACAACGAGGTCGTCGCTGCCGAGACGCTGTGCGAACTTCAAAGCGGCGGCCATGGCGGTTCCGCAGGAGCCGCCAACAAGCAATCCCTCCATACGGGCCAGATTGCGTGCCGTGGTAAAGGAATCGGCATCGCTGACCCGGATCCACTCGTCGACGACGTGGGCGCTAAAGGTCTTGGGGACGTAGTCTTCTCCGATACCCTCGACCGCCCACGGCTTGAGTTTGTCTCCCGAGAGGATCGACCCCTCCGGATCGGCGGCGACGATCTTGACGTCGGGGTTCTTCTCTTTGAGGTACTTGCCGATGCCCGATATGGTCCCGCCTGTACCAATTCCGGACACAAAAGCGGTGACCTTGCCGTCGGTCTGCTCCCAAATCTCCTTGGCGGTCTGCTCATAGTGGCATTGGGGGTTGACCATGTTGGTGAACTGATCGGGTTGCCAGGAGTTGGGGATCTCGTTCGCCAGACGCCGCGCCACCCCGCCGTAGCCGTCCGGCGAGTTGCTGTCGGCGCCGGACGCGGTGATGACCACCTCCGCCCCGTAGGCCTTTAGGAGGCGGATCTTCTCGGCGCTCATCTTGTCGGGCATGACGAAAATGCACCGGTAGCCCTTTACCGCTGCGACCAGGGCGAGTCCGACGCCGGTGTTTCCGGCCGTAGCCTCGATAATCGTCGCCCCGGGTTTTAGGAGACCCTTCCGCTCGGCCTCTTCGACCATCGCCTTGGCGATTCGATCCTTGACGCTACCGCCGGGGTTGACGAACTCGATCTTGGCGTAGATCTCGGCTGCAAGACCCTGCGTGACTCGATTGAGCCGGATGATCGGGGTGTCGCCAATGGCGTCGAGAACGCTCGCACATTTGTTACTCAGGGCACGGGTCATGGCACGGTCACTCGGTTACCTGTTGCGGTACAGTATGAAGGCTCGTTGGGGCACGGGTGATCCCGTTGCCGATGCTGGCCATACTAGCAGCAAACACCGTGCCGTGGAAATCGCGGGGATTGGGAAGTGGGGCTAAGCGGACGGATGTGCGCGACCGATACTGGAGGGGTCGGCGGATCCGACCGTCGCGTTTGGGATGATTTTCGACTTTTTGGCCCGCGGATTGCTTGTATTAGGGATACCCCTGCTCTATGATCTTCCGCTTGCGATGGCGGAAGGAAGCGGACCGCACGCTGCTGCGGTATTGGAGTGAGAGTGGTCCCGTCGGTAGAGGATTTCGTTGTTTCCCCGTGGGATCGACATATGCCCCTTAGCAACCCGTTTAAGAACGGTCGGGCTGCGTGCCACACTGGCTTCGAGCCGGTGCCAACCCGGGCTGGAAGCCCGTGCCGCACTTTCCCGACGGGCTGTTAGCGCTCCCGGATGGAAACTGCGCGGTCAAGCGATCGAGGCGTCTTCCACCGGGAAATGCCGTCGTCCGGTCGGGGTTCACGTGAATCGTGGAGTGCTCATCTGAACTTGCCAACGACCGGTCGCGGACCGCACGGTCTGCTCGCGGCGAGCCACGGCGCCGAGGCGGGAATCCGTTGAATCGCTTGAGTCGGCGGGTTTGTTGCAACGGAACTTCATTGACAGAGCGAGCGGCGCGCCGTGTGTCGCGCGGGTATGGTTGGGTACCATCGCTCAGCGAGACTGAGTAAGGAGTAATAAGGCGTCATGGTCGTTTCGACGCAGACTGACGGCAAAAGTGTTCGTCAAGTAAAGGTCATCGAGACCTCCCAGGTGACGGTTCGATTCTGCGGGGACTCCGGGGACGGGATGCAGCTCGCCGGCACGCAGATGACGACCGCATCCGCGATTTTCGGCAACGACGTGTCGACATTTCCCGATTTTCCCGCGGAGATTCGCGCTCCAGCGGGTTCCCTCGCGGGCGTCAGTGGGTTTCAACTCAATTTCAGCTCGCACTTGCTGCGTACGCCGGGCGACCGCGTCACCGCGCTGATCGCGATGAACCCGGCTGCATTGAAAACGAACATCGCCGACCTGGAACCCGGCGGGATCCTCGTGGTCAACGATGACGCCTTCTCGAAAACCAACCTCGCGAAGGCCGGCTACGACGAAAACCCGCTCGACGCAGCGGGAATGTCGCAGTTCAAGCTCTTTCGCATCCCGATCGACAAGCTCAACGCAAAGGTGTGCGAGAGCACCGGGCTGACCGGTCGGGCAGTGAGTCGGTGCAGGAACTTCTTCGCGTTGGGGCTGGTGTACTGGCTGTACGGACGTCCGATGGATCCGACGCTTCGGTGGATCGAATCCAAATTCGGGGGCAAGCCCGTCGTGGCCGAAGCGAATACGCTCGCCCTCAAGGGCGGGTACTACTTCGGTGAAACCGCCGAAATGTTCCCGGTGCGCTACGTCGTGCCCAAAGCGGACATCCCGCCCGGACGGTACCGTCGGATCAGCGGCAATGTTGCGACGGCCCTCGGGCTGATCACCGCGGCGAGATTGGCGGGAAAGCCGCTATTCTACGGCAGCTATCCGATCACCCCCGCGAGCGACATCCTCCACGAACTCGCGCGGTACAAGAACTTCGATGTGCGCACGTTCCAGGCTGAGGACGAGATTTCCGCGATCTGCTCTACATTGGGCGCCGCCTACACCGGCAACTTCGCGGTGACCGGCACGAGCGGACCGGGGATCGCGCTCAAGAGCGAGGCGATCGGTTTGGCGGTGATGACCGAGTTGCCGCTGGTCATCGTCTGCGTTCAACGGGGCGGTCCGAGCACCGGGCTGCCGACCAAGACCGAGCAGGCGGACTTGAACCAAGCACTATTCGGGCGCAACGGCGAATGTCCCGTGTGCATCCTCGCTCCGGCGACACCGGGCGAGTGTTTCGATATGGCCATCGAGTCCTTCCGGATCGCAACCGAGTACATGGTGCCCGTCATCATGCTGACCGACGGTTACCTCGCCAATGGTGCCGAGCCTTGGCGAATCCCGGATGTCGCGAGTTTGCCGAAGATCGAGGTCAAACACCCCGCCGCCTCCGAAAACGGTTTCCTGCCATATGCGCGCGACGCCAAGCTCGCACGTCCGTGGGCGCTGCCGGGCACGCCCGGACTGCAACATCGGATCGGCGGTCTCGAGAAGGCCGACGGCGACGGAAACGTCTGCTACGATCCGGAAAACCACGAACACATGATTCACACCCGCCAAAAGAAGGTGGAGGGGATCGCTGAAACGATACCACCGACGGAGATGTTCGGCGATGACTCCGGCGAACTGCTTGTTGTCGGGTGGGGCAGCACATACGGCGCCATCACTTCGGCGGTGGAACGCTGCCGCGCCAAGGGCATGGACGTGTCGAGCATCCACATTCGGTATCTTTACCCCATGCCCAAGGACATCGGGGCGATCCTGAAGCGTTTCAAGAAGGTCATGGTTCCCGAGATGAACCTGGGGCAACTCGTACAACTGCTGCGGGCGAAGTTCCTCGTGGATGCCAAGGGGCTTAACAAGGTGCAGGGCAAACCGTTCATGATTTCCGACATCGAGCGCGGGATTGAAGATACCCTCAACGGAAAAGCGATATGAGCAACGATACCGTACAGGTCGAACTGAAACCCAAAGACTATGCGACGGACCAGGACGTGCGATGGTGCCCAGGTTGCGGCGACTATGCGATCCTGGCGCAAGCCAAGAAGGTTCTGGCGGGTCTCGGCATTCCCCGTGAGAACCTCGTGGTCGTATCGGGCATCGGCTGCTCCAGCCGTTTCCCCTACTACATCGAATCGTACGGGTTTCACTCGATCCACGGCCGGGCAATGGCGATCGCCACCGGGGTCAAGGTGGCCAATCCCGAACTCTCCGTGTGGGTGGTGACGGGTGACGGTGACGGTTTGAGCATCGGCGGGAATCACTTGCTCCACACGATTCGCCGCAACGTGGATATTACGGTCCTGTTGTTCAACAACCAGATTTACGGTTTGACCAAGGGGCAGTATTCCCCGACCTCGCCGATGGGCAAAAAGACCAAGTCCTCGCCGCAAGGGTCGATTGACTTTCCGCTGCGCCCTTTGTCGGTTGCGATCGGGGCGGAGGCGACGTTTGTCGCACGCACGATCGACGTCAACGTGAAACACCTCGGATACATCCTCGAGCGGGCGGCCCGGCATAAGGGTACGTCCTTCATCGAGATCTACCAGAATTGCAACATCTTCAATGACGGTGCGTTCGAGTACGTCACCGGCAAGGACGTCAAGGACGAGAATGCCGTCTATCTCGAGCACAACAAACCACTCATCTTCGGCAAGGACCGAGACAAGGGCATTCGCCTCAACGGCATGAAGCCGGAGATCGTGTCGCTTGGTAACGGTATCACCGAGGACGACTTGCTCTTCCACGACGAAAAAGCGGAGGATCCCTCACTCGCATACCTGCTCAGCCGGATGCACTATCCGAACGCCCCCGAACCAATGGGGGTCTTTCGCTGCGTCGAGCGCCCGACCTATGAAGATCTGCTGATGGACCAAATCGAGAGTTCCAGAAAAGCGAACGGGGAGGGCGACCTGGAATCGTTGTTCGCCTCCGGCGAGACGTGGACGGTCGATTAGAGTATGTCTATCTCGTTTCGTGGAGACCGGTTCGTATCGTCGGTCTCGTAGCGTCCGCCCCCAATGGCCGATGTGGTTTTCGATCGTTTCGCCCGCCCGGCGGTTGACGAAAACTGACTCGGCGGGAGCTTCACCTTCCCGTTGAGCCCGCAGCTTCAAGATCGGCGGCCCAACACTGCCATGCACGCAGTAACCACCATCGGTGGTCAACACCCTTGTGGAGACGCGGCGCGCCCGGTACAACTCCGTCCACCATGACCGACGCCATACCCGATTCGAATGACCGCGGTCGACGTGCCACTTTTCGCGGAGGGCACGTCCTGCTTGATGGTCCGGTGGACTGGCCGGAAGGGACGCAGCTTCATGTATACCCCGTCGCGCGGGACGGCGTCCAGCACTCCAAGGTGGCCGGCCACATCATCGTCGCGGGCTTCGGGCTCGCCGGGCGATACGTCGTCGATCTCGTCGAGCAGGCGGAACTACCCTATGTCGTCATCGAGAAAAACCGGGCCACGGTGGAAACTCAGCGGGCCTTGGGACGACGCATCGTCGCGGGCAACGTCGCGGACGCCGAGACCCTGAACAAAGCCCGCCTCGACGAGGCGGCGATCCTCGCGCTGACCATTCCCGATGAGGAGGCCGTACTCGAGGCCACCGCGCTGGCGCGGCGCCTCAATCCGGATATTTACATCATCGCCCGTACCAACTACTCGTCGAAGGGAATGCGGGCGTCGCAACTCGGCGCCGACGAGGTGGTCAAAGCCGAGCAAGCGGTCGCCGTACAGTTCTATGAACGCCTTCGCCGTCAACTCCAGCGGCGTAGTGACGGCAACTGATCCCCGCGCGCGGCGGCATCGGCGCACCCTTCGGATAACGGCCTGTTGAAAAGAACTCTGCGTAGCGTCCGCCCCCTGCGGCGGATGTCGGAGTTCGAGAGCGTTTCGCATGCCGACGTCCGCCGCAGGGGGCGGACGCTACATCGCGACTACTGTGCGTTGCCGGAAGAACCACCAAACACGTACTACGCCTGCGGCTCGGATAAGAGACCGTCTGCTTGAATCACTACACTAACCCGGGGTGGTCACGAGTGCCCACATACCGATCAGGTAGACAACCGCGATCAGTACCGAGTCGAACCCGAATCGCTTGAGCACGCTCCGTCTGCTGTGATAGGTCAGACCGGCGATGGCGATCGCCGTCAGGATGATGGGGAGAATGCCGGCGAACAGGTTCTGGCCGGTGTCGAAGTTCGCCCCGTGCATGAGCAGATCGTCACCCCGGGCCAGTGACACCGCCTTCATCATCGGAATCACCGCGATATTAAACATGTTCGAGCCGAACAGATTGCCCAACGCCAAGTCGAGGTTGCCGAGCCGGACGGCGGTGATGCTCGTCGCAATCTCCGGTAGCGACGTGGCGATGGCCAGAAACGTCGCACCGACAAACGTGGCCCCCAGCGATCGTCCAATCATCTCGATTTCGTGCGTGCTGAGTACATCGCCGATCTTCGCCAACCACCACGACGCGGCCACCATGATTACGGCGAGCACCACGAGGCGGACGTACATCGGGTTCGGCACCGCACGCCAGTTGGTTGCGGCGGGTTGGTCATCGCCGAGGCCGCGTTCATATTGGTACGTCAACCGCATGCACGAGAGATAGGTGACGATGATCAGCAGTACGCAGGCAAGCTCGATCGCCTGAGCGATGCGTGGGCTGCCCGCGAACTTCTCGACGAGCACGATGAACGCCAGCGCCATGCCGATCAAGAGCAAGCCGAACGAACTCGTCAGGGTGTGCGCCCGACTCGTACCACCGAGCACCGATCCGCCGCCGATGATCGCGTTGAGCACGAAGATGATCGTGATGTTGAACGAACAGCTCCCGAATATGCCCGCAAACGCCAAATCCGCGTTTCCCAGCCACGTCGCCGTGCCGCCCGTGATGACCTCAGGGAGACTCGTGACGGTTGCGAGCAACAGCAGACCGGTCCAGCCGCCGGATAGATTCAGCCGATCGGAGAGCGTGTCTGCCAATCGTGCGAGCCGCACCCCCGCGAAGATCACGACCAACCCCGCGATCGCCATTTCGGCAAAAAGGGCCCACGTGGGAAGACCGGTCGTGAAGATTAGACGGCTAAGCAATGGTCCTACATCCTGGCGCGAGGTGAGGTAAAGCCCTTGACGGTCGCGCGACGGGGATTGTACACGTCCCGAGGGGCCGAGACCAAGTTGAATCGCCGCCCGAGTTTGGAATCGACGTGCGGGTTCGATCGCGCGGGAACTCAAATCCGCGGACCACCGGGACTACCCAAGATCCGCGCGTGGCAACGCGGGTCGCGCCAACCGCCGGTGCCCCACGCGTGGGATCGCGTGCTTGCACGGTGCCTACTCCGCCGTGAAGAACCGTGCGCATGTGCCATCGCTTCCGATGCGCGCGCGAACCTTGCGCGTGCAGCCCGGGCACCGTCCGATGTAGGCCGTGCCGTCATCGGTCCGGTAGATGCGGGCATACACGCCGCAACACTCGAAGTGAATTCCGATCCACGGCCGATCTCGAAACGAGTCACGTCCGCCCTCGTCAGGTGGACCCTCCTCGAGGCCCTCGATATCGACGTAGTATGGCGGTCGTTCATCCATTTCGTAGCCCCGGACGGACAGGCGCTCCCACGGCCCCACTACCTAGTTCCAAAAAGTGCCGCGCGGGCGTTCCGCCTGCCAAGCGGCCTTCCAGGATTCTATCGGTCGGATGATCCCGATGTTTTGAGGCGTTCGTCCACGGTTTGCTCGACCGAGGTCTTGAGCGAAAGGCAATGCCTTACGATTCGATCAATATTGGCCGTGAGGCGCTCGCGCGTCCCGCGGTCCGCGATCTCCGGAGCATTGATCCGCACACTGTACCTCGCCGCGCGGGCACAAGCATCCGCCAATACGGCGGCCACGCCCAGATCGCTTATCAGGTACTTGCTCGCGATAGACTTCAATTCGTCCATTTGGATGAGTGCGTTCGAGGCGATCGCCGCCATTTCCATCGGTACGCCGATCGCCGTCAAGACCGCCTGCGCATACCTTGATTCACCGTTCCGACCGGTATCTTTTGCTTTGCCCGCCTCTGTCATGTCGGTGTACGCGGCGGCGTCCGCCGTGATCAGCTCGCGCATCAGTCGATCCGCATCCGCCAGCTTTGCGGATATCCCCTCGATGCGCCCGCGGTTTTCCGGTTCGGTTCGCTTGCCGATCGAGTAGGCCGCGACCATCCGCGCCATCGAGCACGCCAACGCGCCGGCCGTCGCCGCCACGCCGCCGCCGCCGGGTGTCGGCGTACGCTCGGCGACACCGTCGAGGAACGCACCGAGGGTACGTTCGGTGAAATCCACCATTGTCAATCACTCCGCGACAAGTGTTCGGATCATAGCCCGCAGTGCGTCGCCGGCCGGTTGCCCGACAGGATCGACCGTCGCAAGATCCCGGGCGGCGCGCACGACGTCGTCGAACCGGTCGAGATCATACCACGTCGGCAATTGATGCACGTCGATTCCCGCGCTTCGAGCCGCGGAAAGGGTCTGCCGGCAGACGTCCGCGCTACCCCAATCGATCCCCTTGAAGAGTTCGGGGGTTTCCCGGCGAAGGGCGAGCAGATAGTACCCGCCGTCGGCGCACGGTCCGATCGCGGCATCGCGATCTTCAAGCGACGCGACGGCGCTTTCCAGTGTTGTCGTGGGAAGTGTGGGACTGTCGGCACCGAGAAGAACGACGGGGCCGGCAGACTCCTTGAACGCACGTCGAACCGCCCGAACAAGGCGATCACCGAGGTTTCCGTCGCCCTGTGGCCAAACGCCGCCGACCGAGTTTCCGAATAGCCGGCGGAAGTCATCGACCCGATCATCCGGGGTTACGACGAGCCTCAAGTCGGACAGGCCGGCGCGCCGGACGATTTCGCACACCGCGAGCAATGACGCCAGATGAAGATCGGCTGC
>JADFHG010000556.1 GCA_022567365.1 Planctomycetota bacterium
GAGCGGCACGAACCGGTTCTGCAACGCGTTCATCCTCGTGTGAGTCTGTGGGTTGGTTGGCACGCTCGCCGCCCGTCCCGTATTCGGCGAGGACGATCGCAATCCTCCGAAGCCCAATCCGGCGGACCCGGTCGATTACATCGAATGGGTGAATAAGACGTTTGGCGCCGGCGTGAAACGAAACGCGGCGAAGTCGTACAAGGCCGCGCTGGAGAAGATCACGCCATTTGAGGGGGACTTCGGAGATACCCTCAAGGGTCCATGGGTAGACGCAGATCATCCCGAAGTGGCCGCGTGGCTCGACGCGAACAAGAAGGGCTTGAAGAAGTTCGAGAAAGCCACGCGGAAAAAGCGGTGCTATTTCGTCTTGACTCCAGCTGAAGCGACAGGCAACCCACGACTGGACGGTTGCCTGATGAACGCTACTTTGTCGGATTTCTCCGATTTTCGCGTCGCGGTCAAAGCGCTGATCGCCAACGGATTTCGCGCGTGGGGCCGCGGCGACCAAACGGTGCTGACGTCCAACGCGCTTACGGTCCTCCGAGCGGCGAACCACATTTCCGCTGAGACGACTGTCATCGAGCGGCTCGTCAACATCGCGTGCAGGGCCAATGGATATGGTGGCATTCGCAAGGCGCTGAGTCTCTCCGAGAATCCACAGGAAGTAGCCGCTTCGTTGTTGGACGAACTCGATTCGGTGGATCCGGACAGCCCGCCGTTCTCGCGTTGTTTGATCCTTGAGCGAATCACGACGTGGGATTTCTGCCAGCGTCTTTTTGTTCCGAATCCCACGGGGCGAGGGTTTCGATGGAATCAGGCAATCGCCAAGCTGGCTTTTCTCGACGGTTTCCATGCACTGTGGATTGAATACGGTGCGACCTTGAAGCTCTTTGACGAGTACTTTGACGCGATCGAAGCGTGGTCGGACACGCCATTTCCGGACGCGGCACACAGCATGGACGACCTCGATAAACTGGGATCGAAGCAGGGCAATGCGATCTTCAACACTCTTGCCCCGTCGCTGACGCGCGCCCGCCAGCTTGACGAGCAGATCCAAGCCGAACGGCGGGCCACCCGAATGCTGCTTCATATCTTCATCTTCCACGGCAAGAACGGGAAATACCCCCGATCGCTCGACGACCTCGACGCGCCCGACCTGAAGAACCTCCGGATCGACCCGTTCAGCGGGCGCGACTTCGTCTACAAGCGACACCGCGGCGACTTTCGGCTGTACAGCCTGGCGCTGGATCTCGATGACGACGACGGCCGCCACGATCCGCGCTGGCGAGACGGTGATTACGTATTCTGGCCGGTGCAGAAGACTTCATCGGCCAAGAAGCGGTAGCCGCCCGATTGCGCGTGCATGATCGCGATCGGAACGGGAGGTACGAACTGTAGCCTATGACCGGCACAACGCGTGCAGCAGCGGTTGCCTGGCCGACTGCGTAATGGATCTGCACCGGGCACGCACGCCACGCGGGCGATCCGTTATCTCAGCGAATTCTCCTACTGCCAACCGCCACGTAGTTGTGGCGAGTCGGATCGGTTGCGCGCCTGTCGCCCGCTCGCAACCCGCGCGGGTCTTGCCTTGCCCGCTGGCGGGCCTATCCTCACCGCATCACCCGCCGTCATGCTCAGGTTCGACGACGGCGGGCGTGCGGGGCTCGGTTCGAGACGGCGTTTTGCGATCGAGCAGCGGCGGTTGGCGTTTGTTTGGGCAGGAGTAGACATGGGAAATCGGACGGTCGTAACGATGCCGGGGGACGGGATCGGCAAGGTGGTGTTGCCCGAGGCGCTGAGGGTGCTGGGCGCGGTGGGCTTCGAGGCGGATTACGTCCACGCCGATATCGGGTGGGATTTTTGGATCAACGAGGGCAACGCCCTGCCCGACCGGACGATCAAGGCGCTCGAGCAGCACAAGCTCGGCCTCTTCGGGGCGATCACGTCGAAGCCGAAGGACCAGGCGGCGGCCGAGCTTTCCCCCGCGCTGGCGGACAAGGGCTTTGTATACACCAGTCCGATCGTGAAGCTCCGGCAGCATTTCGGGCTGGATATATCGATTCGACCTTGCCAATCGCTGCCGGGCAATCCGCTGAACTTCATCCGGCAAAAGGGTGACGGCTTCGAGGAGCCGCGCATCGACGCCGTGATCTTCCGGCAGAACACCGAGGGGTTGTACGGTGGTGTCGAGTGGACGAACCCACCGGAGCAGGTCCGCACCGCGCTGGAGACCCATCCGCGGATGGCCCAATTCAAGGACACGCCCTCGGAAGATCTGGCCATCTCGACGCGGATCTTCACGCGGGGTGCGTGTCGCCGGATCGTGCGCGCTGCCTTCGCCTACGCGGAAAAGTTTGGCTACAAATCGGTCACGCTGTGTGAGAAGCCCAACGTCATCCGTGAGACCTCGG
>JADFHG010000557.1 GCA_022567365.1 Planctomycetota bacterium
TCTATCTGAGCATTCCCTTCGCCGATGGTGAAACGGCCAAGGCGTTCGAGCCGCAGGCGCCGCCTCCCGGTCGCCGCTTCGAGGCCGTGCGTCGCTTGTCGGAGGCGGGCATCCCCGTCGGCGTGTTTGTCGCGCCGATCATCCCAGGGGTCACCGACCGGGACATCCCCGAGATTCTCCGCCGCGCTGCGGATGCCGGTGCGCGATCGGCGACGTACACGCCGCTGCGGCTGCCGACGAGCGTTCAATCGGTGTTCATCGATCGTCTTCAAGAGGCGATGCCCTTGCGCGCGAAGAAGGTGATCGGCATGATCCGCGCGATGCGCGGGGGGAGCCTCGACGACGCGCGTTTCGGGCACAGGATGCGCGGCAGCGGTCCCTATTGGGAGAGTATTCGGCGGCTCTTCAGCGTGTGTCGGCAGAAATACGGCCTGGACGAATCGCTGGACCCTTTCGCGGCCGGCGGTAAGCGTCCGTCGTCGTCGCGCGGCGGCTGTCGCGATCGAAGCGATGCCCCGTCGGCGCAGATGTCGTTCGACTTCGTCGCATAGCGTCCATCCATCCAAAATCGAAGGCGGGCGCCTCGGCCGACGGGCCGCGCGTGCACTTCCCTATCAGTCTGTTCAACAACCCGGGGTAGCGTCCGCCCCCTGTGGCGGACGTGGCTCTTGAGACTTCTATCGCCGTCCGACAGCCACCACTTGGGGCGGACGCTACTTTCTCGGAGGCAAACCACTTCTTCAACGGACTGCTATAGAAAGATGATCGACACCAAAATGAAGAGCGGCACCAGCACGCAGATGCTGTACACCATATAACCGAAGAAGCTCGGCATGCGGATGCCGGATTGCTCGGCGATGCTCTTGACCATGAAGTTCGGGCCGTTGCCGATGTACGTCATCGCACCCATGAACACCGCGCCCAGCGAGATGGCCGTGAGCCACGAGGCGAGTATTGAACCGCCCCCGGCGAGCGCGACGACGGCTTCGCCCGTGTTGGGGTCGGTCATGGTCTTTCCGGTTTCGAAGAAGACCACGTACGTCGGTGCGTTGTCCAGACAGCTCGAAAGCACGCCCGTCGCCCAGAAGAACTTCCACGGTGCGCTGAGGAAACCGGCCAACGACGCGCCGCTGGCGTTGAGGATTTCGATGGGCACCTGCATGCAGATGAAGATGCCGATAAACAGCGCGGCCACCTCGAGAATCGCATGGTAGTTGAACTTGTTGGCCTCTCGGATTTGGCTGGAGGTCATTCTAAGTGAAAGACCCACGAGCGCGAGCATCAGCAGCTCGCGCATGAAGGGGAAGGCTTTGAATCCCAACCCGAGAAACTCCTCGCCCGGTTTGACCAGCGCGACGCACAATACGATGCCGATCAGCCAGACGAAATTGAGTTTGCCTTCGAGTTTCAGTTTGGTTGTTTGCGTTTCGTCGAGCTTGATGTCAGCGGCCGCTTCCTTGCGGTAGGCAATCGTATCCCAGACGTAGTAAATGGCGAGAAGGGCGATGGACACCGCCAACCACGCCGGCCAAAGGCCCAGCGTCCAAAGGAAGCCGACCCCCCGCAGGTAGCCGAGGAACAGCGGCGGGTCGCCGATCGGAAGCAGGCAACCGCCGACGTTGCTCACGAGAAAGATGAAGAAGATCACGGTGTGTTTGACGTGCTTGCGTTCGGAGTTCGTTTGCAACAGAGGCCGGATCAGCAGCATGCTCGCGCCGGTCGTACCGATGAAGCTGGCAATCAAACCGCCCACGGCGAGGAACGCGGTGTTGGTGCCTGGGTGGGCGGCGAGGTCGCCGCGCAGCGAGATACCCCCGCTGATTACATAGAGCGCGAAGAGCAGCACGATGAACGGGATATACTCGGCGAGTAGGGCGTGGTTGAGGACGGCCGGTATGCGTGCGAAGTCGTACGCGAGTCCGTAATAGAGCAGTGTCATCGCTGCGAACGCGAGCGACGTCGCGAGCCGGTTCTTGTTGTTCTCCCACCAATGCGCGGTCGTCGAAATGAGCGGCAGGATGGCGATGGACAGCAGGATGCCCACGAATGGGCCGATCGCCCAGAGGCTCGGGGGCGCTGCGTGCGCGCCGTGACCACCATCATGGGCACCGCCGTGGTCGCCCAGTGCAGAGAAAACCAGTACGGCAAAGAGCACGGCGCTAAGCGCGATCGCCGTCCAAAGGAAGGCCGGACCGGTTGCTCGGCTTCCCGCGTGTAGGTTTGAATGTTCCATAGATGCGCTTGCGTCCACGGCTCGTCTGCTCCTCGAAGGCTTTCGGATTGGTTGCGGCAGGCGTCGCCCGCGACGGTTTCCCCAAGAGTTCAATTCGCCCGACGAGCGCCGCCTACATTATCGGTATCGCAGGGCGCAGCGCCGGACATCGGTCACACAACCGGTATCGG
>JADFHG010000062.1 GCA_022567365.1 Planctomycetota bacterium
GAGTTGGTCGAGCAGACCGAACGCAATACGCGGACGTTCTTTGGCCTGCCGGCGTAGGACCGTGCGTTCGTGGGCTTGAGTCGCCGCGCCGGGTGCGACGGTTTGAACGCGCTTGGTGTCGATGTCTGCGGCCCATTCCGATTTGTATTGAATTGTTGTCGACGCCTGAAGCGCGGAGAAACGACGGGTCTCGGTTTGACATGGATCGTATCGTCGTGTATTCTCAAGGCTCGTGGTCTCGGTTTTGTGAGCGACCTGCGAGCGATCAATGAGCAATCGGCAGCCAACAACGAACGTGATCGGCGACCTTACGCGGGTTGTCGTCAAGCCGCGCGCCGAATACGGCGGGGGTGGCACCTTGTAGCTCGATCGCCTCATTGTGAAGGATGATTCGACGGCCTCGGGTGCCCAACGGTTCCCGGGGCTTCTTGCATATACGGTCTTCTCGAAATGGCATCATCAAAACCTTTGCAGCTGGATCTCGCGGCTCGTGAAAGCGAGAAATCCAATCTCCGCGGGGTGTTGGCGGTCGTCATTCCGAGCGTCATCACGACCAGCTCGCGCGCGATGATGGACGTGGCCGACTTCGTCATGATCAGCACGCTGGGGCATGGCAAGGCCCAGGCGGCGATCCTTCCGGCGCAGATGATCATGTTCACCTATATCGTGTTCGGCATGGGCATCGTCTCGATGGCAAGCACCTTTGCCGCACAATCGCTCGGCAGAAAGAGATACCGGGAGTGCAGCGCGTACGCGTGGCAGACGCTGTACGTGTCGGCCGTGCTTGGTGTGGTCGCGTTGGCGTGCGTGCCGTTTCTCGAGGGCCTGATCGCCTACCTCGGACATGATCCCGAGGTGCAGGCGATGGAATTGGCCTATGCGCGCATCGCAATGCTCAGCGCGGGGCCCTCGATGGCGGCGTTCGGTTTGGGCAACTTTTTCATCGGAATCCATCGCCCCATGGTGACGATGTGGTCGGCAATCGAGGCCAATTGCGTCAATGTGGTCGTGAGCGCCGTTCTCATTTTCGGCGTGATCGGTGAGCCGATGGGTATCGCCGGGGCGGCATGGGGGACGCTCGTCGCGGTGAGCTATCGCACGGTGCGCCTCTTGTTGTCGATGAACTCGGCGAGCATGGACGCGACGTACGGCTCGCGTTCGACGTGGCGTCCTTCGGTGGCGCGGCTTCGGAATCTGCTGCGCACGGGGATCCCGACCGCGGTCCAGTGGTTTTCCGAGGTGATTGTCTGGGCGATTTTCGTGAACGTCCTGATCGGGAAGACCTTCGGCACGGATCATCTGATCGCGACGAGCACGGCGTGGCAGTACATGCGTATCGCGTTCATGCCGACGATCGGACTGGGAATGGCGTTGACGTCGCTGGTCGGCAAGGCGATCGGTGCCGAAATCCCGCATGAGGCGATTCGGCTGACCAGATTGTCCGTGGGAATCACGCTGGTGTACATGTGTTCGCTATCGATCGTGTATGCCGTTTGGGGGTCCGAGCTGATCGGTCTATTCAATGACAAACCCGAAATCATGCGGATCGGCGCACAGATCATGATGTGCGCTGCCGTCTTTCAGCTTTTCGACGCACTGGGCATCAACTATAGTAGCGCGCTTCGCGGCGCGGGCGACACGTTCGTACCGCTCGTGTTCTTCGTGATCAGTACGTGGCTGATCATTATCGGTGGCGGATTTGTCGCCGTGTCGTTTTTCCCGGAGTACGGCAGCCTCGGTCCGTGGATAGCGGCCGCGGGATTCATCTCGATCAGCGGTTCGTTCCTCTGGTGGAGGTGGCACCGGCGGGCGTGGATGAAGATCAACATCTTCAAGCATGACGTGACGGACACGTTCGGCGGAACCGGCGAGGCGGTCGAGACGACGGTTGCCCCAGAGGAAACTACGGGGACCACCGAGCCGTCGACGACGATTGTGTTGCCCGGCCAGTAGCGCGACGGCCCACTGAGAGCGCGTTTAACGAGCTTATGCACCTTAGGATCCGCGCAAGAATAACTGGTTCAATCGGCACGACTGTCATTCTGAGCGCAGCGAAGAATCTCGCGAGAATTGCAGGTGAGGTCCTTCGCTTCGCTCAGGATGACGACCAGGAAAACGGTCCGGTTATTTCTGCACGGATCCTTAGTGGATGTGTGAGCAGCTATCAGCCGTCAGCTATCAGCCGTCGGCCATCAACGGTCGGCCGGAGTCTGCGTTGATGGGACGTAACGCATCGCCGGGAAAGAGGTTACACTCCGTGTTCGTGCTGCCGTGTTACCGGTTGTGGGCCTCTGGCTCCTAGCTGACGGCTGAAAGCTCATAGCTTCTTGAACACGCTCTAATACCCAATGGAACGCGACCCCATTCGCCTGGCGATTCTCCTTTCAGGGACGGGAAGAACGCTTCTCAACCTGCACGAGCGAATCGTGGATGGTTCGCTCAACGCGCGAATCCACGTAGTGGTCAGCTCGCGGGCCAACGCGCTGGGCATGGAGCACGCCAAGCGCCTCGATCTCGCGACCTGCGTCGTCGAACGAAAGCGCCTGACCGACGAGACGTTTCAGGCGAGAATCACGAAGGCAGTGAGCGGCGCGGAGCTGGTGTGCATGGCCGGGTTCCTCTCGCTCTGGCGGATCCCCGATGAATGGCTCGGGCGGGTGATCAACATCCACCCCGCGCTGCTGCCCGACTTCGGGGGGCGCGGTATGTACGGTCGCCGCGTCCACGAGGCGGTCATCGCCGCCGGTCGCGAGGAGAGCGGATGCACGGTCCATTTTTGCGACAACGAGTATGACCACGGCCGGATCATCCTGCAGCGGAAGGTGCGCGTGTTGCCGGATGACACGGCGGACGCCCTGGCGGCGCGGGTCTTCGAACAGGAATGCCTGGCGTATGTCGATGCGATTCGGATGATCGCGGATGGGCGGTGCGTCTGAACCCGCAACTTTGCGTCGGCGGGGACGATCACTATAATCCGCGATTCTCACTCGCGGCGGTGCGGCGCGGCATCGGTGGGTGGGAGGTCGAGTGCGGCGGCGCGCGGGACGTCGAGCGTTGGTGGTTGTCCAAATGGGGAGATCGCGGATTCGTGGTGGATGAGCACACACAGGCATTAGGCCCGGGCGAGCGGCACTATTTCCTCATACGGAGGCTGCACTCGCTGCTCGGGCTGGTCCCGATCGGCGTTTTCGTGTGCATCCATCTCGCCACGAACGCGACTATTCTGTTCGACAGCAAAGGCGGCAGCGCGTTTCAGTGGGCGGTGGAGATCATTCACCTGCCCGAGAAGCTTCACCGCAACGTACTCATCGCGATCGAAATCGTCGGGATCTTCCTCCCGTTGTTGTTTCATTCCTTGCTCGGGTTGCAGATTGCGTTTTCCGGCCGATCAAACCCTCAGCACTATCGCTACGGCGGCAACATCCGCTACACACTACAGCGCATCACGGCGTACATCGCGCTCGTGTTCATTCTCTACCACGTGTGGCACATGCACTGGCTGGGGGCCGGAGTGGGCGGCGGGGCATTCCAGATGGAGGACTCGGTCGGGAACCCGGCCGCGGCGGTATCCACGGCGAAGGGCATTCAAGCGGCCGTTTGGATCGCGCCGCTATATGCGGTCGGCGTGATCGCAACGGTGTTTCATCTGGCCAACGGCATCTGGACTGCGCTGATCACGTGGGGGATCACGATCAAGCCGCGTTCTCAGCAGATTGCCGGGTACATGTGTGCCGTCTTCGGTGTGCTGCTTACGCTCGTTGGGCTGGGCGCGCTTCAGGGCTTCAAGACCTTCGACACGAGCGGCGACGTGGCGAGTTCTCAGGTGGCGGGGACGACCGCGACGATGGTGATTGACGGTGAAGCGCGCGACTAGTGTAGTGATTCATAATTGGCGACGTTCTTGCAAACCGAACCGCGACCGTAAGGGAGCGGACCGAGGAGACCGCTCCCTTACGGTCGCGGTTCGGACAAGATGTAAACAGCGTGACAAACATGCAAACAGTGTGACAAACTGCGCCAGCGAGATTCCGAGCGGCGATCGAAACGTAAGCGACGATCGAAACGTAGGACCGGTGTAGCAATACCGGGGCATGGTTGACGATGACAACACCATGCGCGCCGCAGGTTTTCTCGGCTCGCGTACGAGAGATGACCGGAAGGGACAATGGCTGAGCAACACGTCGTCGTAGTCGGCGGTGGATTGGCGGGGCTCGCTGCGACGATGCGGCTGGCCGAGGCCGGAATTCACGTCTACCTGATCAGCATGGTCCCGGTGAAGCGGTCGCATAGCGTCTGTGCGCAGGGCGGCATCAACTCGGTCAGCCAGCTTACCCGCCAACAGGGCGACAGCGAGTGGAAGCACTTCGACGACACCGTCTACGGGGGCGACTTCCTACAACACCAGCCGCCGGTAAAGGAGATGTGCGACTGGGCCCCGCGGGTGATCGACCTTCTCGATCGCCTCGGCGTGCCATTCAACCGCACGCCCGAGGGGTTTCGCGATCAGCGGCGCTTTGGCGGAACGCTCTACAAACGGACGGCGTTCGCCGGCGCGACGACCGGGCAGCAGCTCATTTACGCCCTCGACGAGCAGGTTCGCCGCTGGGAGACGGAGGGGCTTGTCCAAAAGTTCGAGTATTGGGAGTTTCTCGGACCGATCGTGGACGCGAACGGACAATGCCGCGGCGTGGTCGCTCAGGACATGTTCGCGATGACCATTCGCTCGTTCGCCGCCGACGCCGTGATTCTGGCCACCGGGGGGTGCGGGCTGGTCTACGGTCGTTCGACGATGTCGATGATCTGTACCGGCGGGGCGGTCGGTCGGGCGTTCAGGGCCGGGGTCAAGTATGCAAACGGCGAGTTCATTCAGGTCCACCCGACGGCAATCCCCGGCACGGACAAGCTTAGGCTCATGAGCGAAAGCGCCCGCGGTGAAGGCGGTCGGGTCTGGGTGCCGCGCAAGCCGCAGGATGATCGTGATCCGAATTCGATCCCGGAGGCGGAGCGATTCTATTTCCTCGAGGAGCGGTATCCCACCTACGGCAACCTCGTACCGCGCGATATCGCCACGCGGGAGATCTTCGACGTCTGCGTGAACCTGGGGCTAAGCGTCGAGAAGGACCGTTTGTGCGCATACCTCGACCTGACGCACTTGTCGGATGATACCCACAGGAAGCTCGAGGGCATCCTCGAGATCTACGAGAAATTCCAGGGTGTGGACCCGCGCACCGTGCCGATGAAGGTCTTCCCGGCGGTGCACTACTCGATGGGCGGTCTTTGGGTCGACTATGAACGCAACGACGATACCGGTGGGTTGGTCATCGGCTCGACGCGAAACCACCAGAGCAACGTCCCCGGGCTCTTCGTGATCGGAGAAGCGGACTATCAATTCCACGGCGCGAATCGGCTCGGCGCCAACTCGCTGCTCAGTTGTATTTTCACGGGGCTGATCGTCGCCCCCACGGTGAAGAACCGGCTCGCGTCGCTCGAGCACGGAACGGCGGGCGATCAGAATGTGTCGCTGTATGACGGCGCGGTCAAGACGAACCAGGCGCGTTGCGACGCGTTGATTTCGAACGAGGGCGATGAGAACCCGTATACGTTGCATCAGGAACTGGGAGAGGTGATGACCCGGTCCGCCACGGTGGTCCGCGACAACAAGGATCTCGAAGCCGCGCTCGCCAAGATCGGCGAACTGGACGATCGATACACGAGGGTCCGCATGTCGGACAAGGGCGATTGGACAAACCAGAACCTGAGTTTCACGCGAGCGCTCGGCGACATGCTCTGCATTGCCCGAGTGATCGTGAAAGGGGCGCTCCTGCGTGATGAATGTCGCGGCGCCCATTACAAACCGGAGTTTCAGATCCCGCCGCCCGATGCGGACGAACCCGGTGAATTGCGCAAGCAGGCCGAGTCCTGGTGCGAGGCATTCAAGAAAAAGAACGACAAGTGGCTCAAGACGACGATCGCCGAACACACGTCCGACGGTCCCGTCATAAGCTATGAGGCGGTGGACACGAGTCTGATCCCGCCGCGCCCACGCACGTACGGTCTGAAGGGCGCCGAGATCATCGAGGAGGTTTGGCGCGAGATGGGCACCGGAGGCGGGGTTCGAGCGAAAAAAGAGTCGGCGAAGTAGGCATCTACCCGGCGCTGTGCGGACGGTGACGGTCACAATGGACTTGCCGGTCCATTCTTCCGATACGATCGCAGCCGCGAGCGCCGGGCCTTGGCCCACACGACATCACGAAAGCTCGCGAAACGAATTGATAGCTAAGGTCAATCGATGGCAAATAAGATCAACGTCAAGGTGCTTCGTCAACCCGATCCGCACAGCGGCTCGCATTGGGAGACGTTCGGCGTCCCGTATGAGGACGGTATGAACGTGACGACGATCCTGCAACGGATCGCCGCCAACCCGGTCACGGCCGACCACCAACCGACGACACCGGTCGCGTACGACGCCTCTTGCCTCGAGGAGGTCTGCGGGGCATGCACGATGGTGATCAACGGGACGGTCCGGCAGGCCTGCTCCGCGCTGGTGGATCAGTTGATGGAAGACTCGCCCAACGTTATCGAGGTCAGGCCGATGACCAAGTTCGCCGTAGTGCGCGACCTGGTGGTCGATCGCCGTCCGATGTTCGAAGCGCTCAAACGGGTCAAGGCCTGGGTTCGCGTGGATGGGTATCACGACCTCGGACCGGGGCGGAGGGTTCTCGCTTCGGAGCAGGAGGCGGCGTACCCGCTGTCTCGGTGCATGACTTGCGGCTGCTGCGTCGAGGCCTGCCCGCAGTTCCATGACAAGTCACCGTTTATCGGCCCCGCGGCGATTTCCCAGGCCATGTTCTTCAACGCCCACCCCACCGGTCGAGTGGACGAATCAGATCGCCTCGAAGTGCTTAGTGGATTCGGGGGAATCGCCGATTGCGGCAACAGCCAGAATTGCGTCAAGGTCTGCCCGAAGGACATCCCGCTCACGGACTCGATCGCACAGGCGGGCCGCGACACGACTATACACAAGATCAAACAATGGTTCGGACGTTAGAAGAATAGAGAATAGGAGCAGCAGCCTGTTGAAAAAGTGTGGCACGGGCTAATAGCCCGTCTTATCACCGGCTATTAGCCTGTGCGACACCTGTTGTCACCGGTTGAAGACCGGTGCCACATATACAGATCAGACTTTTTCAACAGGCTGCCAGCCGGTCCGTCGGCACGCGCACCACGCCGTGCTACCGGGGGTCCGGCGTACGATGCGGCGCGTTGAAGCGCGGTGTCGTTTGGAATCCGTGATTCCAGAGAGGTTTCTCATGGCGCGAATGTATGCACTGCTATTGGTTCTTGCTTCAGCGTTCGCCGTGGTTTCCGCGGCCGCGGGTCCGATCGACCCGCATAACCCGCCGATGGGACGCTTCGCCGATGATTGGATGGAAATCCACATGCTCGGCGGCAAGGTCGGCTACGGGCACTCGACCATGTCGCGCGACGGGGACAAGATTCGGACCGCGATGACCATGCGGATGCGCATCGGTCGGGGGGCACAACCGGTCGAGATCAGCGTCACGAGCGGCACGACGGAGACGCTTTCCGGCAAACCGATCTCGTTTTACTCGGAGACGTCCGCGTCGCTCATCAAGACCACCACCAAGGGGACAATCAAGGACGGCAAGGTGACGCTCGTGTTCTCCCAGTTCGGCGACATCGAGACGACGTACGATTTCGAGCCTGGTTCGGTGATGACTTGGGGGCAGTTTCGCGAAGGTCTGCTCCGCGGTTTCGAGGAGGGCACGACCTATACCCAGCGGGTTTACTCCCCGGACTTGCGCCCCGACGCCTCGATCGACGCCGTCACAACGGTCGCGGGAATGGAGACGATCGAAGTCGCCGGTCGGCGCCTCGAGGCCCGTAAGGTGACGGTCACGATGAAGACGCGGATCGGACCCATGACGCTCGTGTCCTACGTCGATAGGGAGGGTTCGCCGATCAAGTCCGTGATGCCCATTGCCGGTATCGGTGACATCGTGATGTACCGCTGCGACGAAGAAAAGGCCCTGCGCGAGTTTGTGCCCCCGGAGTTCTTCGTGAGTTCGGTGATCCGCGCCGGGCGATCGATCGACACGCGGCGCGCCCAGCGCATCAAGTATCGCATCACGGCGTTGTCGCAAGACGTCGTTCTCGATGACTTGCCGACCACGGGCATGCAGACGCCGGTGTCGCCCGACGGTCGATCCGTGGAACTCGTCGTCCGTCGGCAACCCTATCGCGCGCTGACGGACGGACCCCGCGACGGCGCGACCCCGGCACGGTCCGATCCTGTCGGCACCGCCGGCTCGAAGCCCGACATGTCCGAATACCTGAGCAGCAACCTCATGATGAACATCGAAGACGCGGAGTTGATCAAGCTCGCGGCCCGTGCGGCCGGCGGCGAAAGCGAGCCGTTCGCACTGGCCGATCGCCTGCGCCGCTTCGTGACCGACTACATCACGAACAAGACTCTGGACATAGGGTTTGCGACGGCGGGCGAGGTCTGCCGCACGCGGGAAGGCGATTGCAGCGAGCATGGCGTGCTGCTGGCCGCGCTAGGGCGCATCCACAAGTTGCCGTCGCGCGTCGTCGTGGGGCTGGCGTACGTGCCCAGGCTCGGTGAGGCCCGCGACGTTTTCGGATACCACATGTGGACGCAGTTTTTCATTGACGGGCGGTGGATCGACTACGACGCGGCGCTCCGGGAAACCGACTGCAGTCCGACCCACATCGCGTTCGCCGTGTCGTCGCTCAAGGACGCCGGGCTTGCCGACCTATCGTTGCCGCTGATTTACAAGATCGGTGGGATCGCAATCGAAATCCTCGATATCGAAGAATAACCGGCGGCGGCGCTCGCGGCGCGAGCGCCAGCCGCGCTGGTGGTTCCTCGGTGCCCATGACTTGGGCCGGCATCGGCATGGCTGGATTCGCGTGACTCCATCTGGCGCAGCGGGCTAGCGCGCCAGCCGGTTGCCTGTATTGCCAAGCTCGCGTGGGCTAGTCGCCTGGCTAAAAAATTTCGTAGATAAGTCCGCATTTCTTTCTTGATTCGGAGGGTCCGATTGTGTAGCGTAAGCGGTAACTGGGCATGGGCAGACTCGGCTTGATGCAGATGCGCGCTGTGTTTTCGTTGGGATCTTCGCGCAGACGGTAGTCGGGCCGGGCGGGTAAATGCGATGCGGACTTCCGGACCCGCGTCGGAGAAGGTGACCCATGGTATTTGTTATCGACGCGCTTGCGCGTCCGGTGGTCTCGTCGTGTCGCGACCACCAGTTCCAACCGGTGCCGCTTACCGGGTGGAACGAGGTCATGTTTCACCTTCGCTATGTTCCATGTTGCGACCGGTGGAGGGTAGCGCACGTCCGCGCGACGGCGACGGTAAAGCGTTGGCGATCGCGGGCCATGCACACCTCGATCGGCGACCCTGCCCATCTGATTCAAAGAGTATCGAGCCCATCGTCGGTGGTGGGTTGGTGTTGATTAAAAAATGGTCCGCCCGTGCCGCGGACCGCCTGGGAGGAGGCTACCCCATGTCGAGACAGACTCACATTCTCATGTTCGCGCTGTCCGTAGGACTGCTCATGACGGCGACGAACGCATCGGCTTATCAAAGTGGCAAAGGCGAGGGGGGCGGCCAGATCGGCAGTCCCTACAAGATCGACATCGGTCCGGTGGCGGGGCTGACAACCGCGTGGCACCCGTCGCCGGCCAACGTGGCCGTGCCGGTCGGAACCGTCCTGCAGCTCGATCAGTTTGCGCCGCCGGAGGCGACGGTCGTCTGGACCAACGCGATCGAGGTGGCGCGCGACGAAGACAGCTCGACCGCCCGATGCGCGTTCGACGTGACGGGCGTTCAAGTCGTGACCGTTACGGTCGAGATTCCGAACGGCCAGGGCTTCGGGAGCACCGTGGTGTTCAACGTCGTCGACATTGATGCTTCCCAGGTGAAGATGGGTACGATTTCCGCGTCGGTCGACCCGTTCGATCTCACCGAAACCGCCACCAACGAGGAGACGATGGAGGCCTACTTCGGCGACTCGATCGCTTCGTTCACCACGGTCGAACATGACAAGTTCCTGACATCGGTCGATCGCGACATCATCCTGACGACCAGCATCGAGCCGGTCGCATTCGTGTCGCTGATCGAGTGGCGAATCGACGGGGTGGCGACGACGCTGCTGGGTCCGATCGCGTCGGAGGACATCGACACCGTCGGACTCCATACGATTTCGGTCGGCCCGCCGGCGAGCGCGTCGACGATCGAGGTCGAGACGTACAGCGTCACCATCACGAGCCACCAGAGTTTGGTGGACATCGTGCCCGAGGGCGTGCCGATCACGTATGAAGCCGTCACCGAACCCGCCGGCTACGAGCAGTTCATCACCTGGGTCTCGAGCACGAAATACGGCGATGCCAAGCCGGTCGTCGGACACGGACCGTCGTTTACGGTCATCTTCGAGGACACGTTCGGTCAGGATCCGGTCAACGGCTATTTTCAGTGGTTGGGCGTCCGTGCGGACAACGATACATTCGGTCAGGATCAGAAGACCGGCGCGTGCTGCCATGCGGACGGTAGCTGCACCCCCGACCAGACGCAGTCGGAGTGCGAGGATTCCGGGGGCACATACCAGGGCGATCAGTCGCAGTGCGTGCCGGGCATCTGCCCGTTTTGCGGCGACGGCGTGGTGAATCAGCCGGGCGAGGAGTGCGATCCTCCCGACGATGCCGCCTGCCCCGGCCTGTGCAACCCTGACTGCACGTGCCCACCCCCTGCCCTTGAGGCTTGCTGCTTCACCGACGCTGCCTGCCAGGATCTCTTCCCCGCGGATTGCACGGCCCAGGGCGGCACCCCCGCGGGTCCAGGCACGAGTTGTGCGGCCAACGACTGCTCAGTGCCCTGTCCGGCTGATTCGCTGGGCAATTGCTGCGTGGGCAACGGCTCGACCGGTTGCGATGACCCCGCCTGCTGCCAATGCGTCTGCGACCAGGACGAGTTCTGCTGCAACGTCGAATGGGACATCCTTTGCGCCGGCGAGGCGTGCGACATCTGTTCCGACGACTGCGCCTGCTGCGACGCCCCGCCGCCGCCGCCGAACGACAACTGCGCGGATCGGATCGAGATCGTCGACGGCGCGACGGCGTACGACACGACGGGTGCGAAC
>JADFHG010000558.1 GCA_022567365.1 Planctomycetota bacterium
CCGCTGTCATATTCGACAAGACCGGTACGTTGACCACGGGTGAGCTGTCGGTTTCGCAGATGAAGCCGGCACCCGGCGTTGACGGCGCCGACCTCCTGCTCGTGGCGGCGTCGGCGGAACAACTCAGCAAACACCCGGTCGCGCAGGCCGTCGTCCGCGTCGCCAAAGAGGCGAAAATCGAACTCATTCATCCGGAAGGATTCCGGGAGGAGGCGGGGCGCGGCGTGACCGGCACGATCAACGGGGAACGGGTTCTGGTCGGTCGGTCCGACTGGCTCGCGGATTCGGGCGCGGATATGAGCATTACCAAAGATCCGGCATTTGCCGAGCCCGAAGGCGTGAGCATGCTATACGTGGCCCGCAATAACAAGTGTCTCGGCTGGCTGGGACTGGAAGACCGTACGAGGCCCGAGGCCCGTGCGGCGATTGACGAACTCCGCTCGCTTGGAATTCGCAATCTCTCCATGGTCACCGGCGACAAATGGTCGGTCGCGCGGCGGGTGGGCGCCGAGATGGGCTGCACGGAGGTGCAAGCCGAGGTGTTGCCGGAACAGAAGCTCGAATTCGTGGCCGATCTTCGCAAACGCGGACACCGCGTCGCGGTCGTGGGCGACGGCGTGAACGACGCGCCGATGCTCGCCGCCAGCGACCTGGGCATCGCGATGGGCGCCGCGGGCAGCGACGTGGCGATTCACTCCGCGTCGATCGCCCTCATGAACAACGACCTGAGTCGTCTGCCGTTTCTCATCCGCCTATCCCGGGCCACCACCCGCGTGGTCCGACAAAACCTGCTGTTCGGTGTGGCGTTTATCATCGTGACGATGACGTTCGCGATTTGGGGTGTGCTCTCGGCGGTCGTAGCCCCAATCGTTCCTACCGGACTCGCGATCCCCGGCGCGATCCGACCCCCCGCGTTTCATGCTGGGCTACGATCAGGCTGCCCCTACGGGGTAGTGAGATGAGCCGACCGCCGCAGCGTGCGTTCCGGACGTTGCGAGAAGTTAGACCATTGGGCAGACATGCGCACGCAAGCGTGGGCATGGCACGCGCGGTTCCGGGTCCGCAAGCCGACCGCACTCCGGGCATGGCCGTGGGAACTCCAGCCCACTCAAGTCGTATCCACAGTTGAAACAGAATGGGTTGTCTGAGGAATCCGCTTTCACCGTGGGATCTCGAAACGTCAGGCTGATTGACCCGACACATGCCAGGCCGGATCGTCTTCCGTCATTGTACGCCGAGCCGCGGGCTTCAGCGGTTTCCGCCTCGGCATCGTCCCAATCGAAACCCCACGTCGAGTCCGAGCCCACCTTCCTGGTGAAGTGCTATGTTGCCCCCATCGTCAACCAAGTTCTTGCCAATCGAATACGCTACCAGACCGTCCTTCGTTTCCGCAAATCGCAGGGGGCCATTCGAAAAAGGGTCAACGGGAGCGGATTGAAGATAGTCCGGTACCAGTTCCTCGGCGCCCATCGGAGACCGACCCCGATCTTGCTGGAAACGATCCGCGGCCAGCCCCATTTGGGCACATCGAAGTCGAGCGATACATGACAGGTGATGTTCCACGGCCACACTGAAATTAGGCGTCAGGGTGAGCACGATTCTGTGGCTTCCCCAGCGCTTCGATGGAACGCCGGCCGCTTTCGCCACATCGCTTTCAATGCGGCGAGCCACACCAAGGATCGTGGACTGATCATCGGCCGCATCGACCAGCTCGTCGTACCACTTGGCTCCGTTCGCCTGATTCCTTCGTATTTGCGGAAGTGACATTCGAAACGGCTCTTCCCCCGGCAAGTCCCCCCATTCCATCCGCCGTTCAGCAAGATCGTTGCAGATTGTCAGAAAATACGACCGTTCAACGAAGAAGCTCGACTTCAGGCTACCCTGCATGAGGCGCGACGCTACCACTCTTTCAAGCCTCTGCGTGCCCTGCCGGTCCAATCGTGCGAGTCGCATCAGCCCCTCGATCGAATCAACGGTTCCGTTATCGATAGCGACTTGGACCAGCCGACATATGAGATTCGGCTCGGCTTGGAGCGTCGCGGCGAGTTTGCCTTGCAGGGCAATGGCCTCAACGGCACGCGAGAGTTCGTTATCGTGGGCGGCGATGAGCGTGTCCAGTTGCAATAGCCGGCTCGCTTGCCGCCACTGCCTGAGGCTGGGCAGCAATAGTCCAGGAAGATCATCCATCCCGACATCGTAGGACACGTCGAGTCTTCCGCCTTCGGATTTCGCCAGCCCGCGCAGGGTCTCCACCATGTCCGCGTGCGACGCCAGAAAAGTCCGCGATGGCTCGAGGGAAATATCCAGCACTTCCGAAAACAGCTCACGCCCGCACCGGCTCTTGTCAAAAAACGCGACACCCGCGGTATCGTCGTCGTCAAGGTGCAG
>JADFHG010000559.1 GCA_022567365.1 Planctomycetota bacterium
CGCGGAGGGTCGCCGCCACGTCTACCATCAATATTCGATCCTGTGCGATCGGCGCGACGATTTGGTCGCCTTTCTGAAGGAGCGGGGCGTCGGCTCGGGTATCTATTACCCTCGACCGTTGCACCTGCAGGAGTGTTTCGAGTCGCTCGGCTATCGCGCCGGCGACTTGCCCGTCGCCGAGCGGGTGTGTTCGCGCGTGGTGTCACTACCATGTCACCCGATGCTCGACGAGGAAGATGTGCGATACGTCGCCGGGTGCATCGCGGAGTTTTCGGAAATCACCGGCGGCGGCGATCAACCACGAACCGCAGCCGCGGATCTGACCGTCTGAAACCGTGGGCCGCTAGCGTAGTGATTCATAATTGCCGACGCTCGTGCAAACCGAACCGCGACCGTGAGGAAGCGGTTTCCTTGGTTCGCTCCCTTAGGGTCGCGGTTCGGATAAGATGCAAACGGCGCGACAAACTATACTAGGGCGAATCACCGAATCAACGGCTCAGGGAGTTTAACCATGCGTGTGCTCGTCACCGGCGGAGCGGGGTTCCTCGGCAGTCATCTTTGCGACCGTCTGCTCGCGGACGGACACGACGTTGTCGCGGTCGACAACCTCTTCACGGGATCGAAACGCAACATTGCCCACCTTATGAGCCGGACGGACTTCGAATTCGTCCGCCACGACGTCGTCAACCCGATCATGTTCGAGGTCGATTGGATCTTCAATCTCGCCTGCCCCGCGTCTCCCGTGCATTATCAGTACAACCCGGTCAAGACCGTCAAGACTTCGGTCATGGGCGCGCTCAACATGCTGGGGCTCGCCAAGCGGGTGAAGGCGCGCATCCTCCAGGCGTCCACGAGCGAGGTCTACGGCGACCCGGCGGAGCACCCCCAGACGGAGGCCTACTGGGGCAACGTCAATCCGATCGGCGTGCGAAGCTGCTACGACGAGGGAAAGCGCGTCGCCGAGACGCTCATGATGGACTATCACCGCCAAAACGGCGTCGACATCCGCATCATTCGGATCTTCAATACCTACGGTCCGCGCATGGCCGCCGACGACGGGCGCGTCGTCTCAAATTTCATCGTGCAGGCACTGCGGGGGGAAGCGGTCACGGTCTACGGCGACGGCAATCAAACGCGGTGCTTCTGCTATGTGGACGACCTGATCGATGGAATGGTCCGGCTGATGCAATATGAAGGCGACGACGCGCACGAGCCGATCAACATCGGCAGCACCGAGGAGTGCTCGATGAACGATCTCGTCGCGTGCCTCGGTCGCGTTTGCGGCCGGGCGCTGACCGTGCGAAGTGAACCGCTGCCCGCGGATGACCCCGTCCGCCGAAAACCCGACGCGACGCGCGCGAGGAAGCGTCTTGGCTGGGAGGCGAAAGTCAAGCTCGACGAGGGAATGTCCCGTACAGTGGCGTATTTCAAGGAGACCATGTGACCCGGGCGGACCGTAGCGGCGCTTCGAGTCTCGGGTCTTTCTGCGAGCTGACGTAATGTTTCCGGTTCAGGGCTTGCGCGTAGTCGCCACGGCGATGAGGTACGGAATCGGTGGCTTGGTCGGCTGGTATTCCAAGTGTTCTTGCCGGCCAGGCGGGGACCGCGAACCGCCCGTCGCATGGTCGTATTGGCCGCTTGGCGCTGCCGAACACCGAAATTGCGTGATTCGCCGGGCCGTATGTGCTAGAATATTGGGGACTGGTGGGCAATCGGTGGGGTGTCCGGCCGCCGGTCCGGCAGATGGGGTATCTCATGACTCGACCGCTAGGACTTGGATCGTTGCGTTGGAACTGGTTGCAACCGGTGGAGCGCGGTTTGTTATTGCGTAGCGTGCGAACACTCGAACACCACTTGTATCCAACGGCCGCCACGGGGGGCGGCCGCTACGCAAGAAGAAACTCTGCTCCAGGCTGCCGATGGGCGGCGAGCCGATGCCTTCCGGTATGGCTGATCTTCGCTGCGGTTAGCATTGCGAGTTTCTCCATGGGCGGCGAAGCGCGAGGCGACCAACCCGAAACCTTCCGGACCGCGACCGCGACCGCGACGCAACAGCAAGAATCCGCGCGGAAGACTGACCCTGACCCGGCGCAAAGGACCGCGAAGGAATCCGGCGATCCCGTTCCTGCCGACGACCGGCCCGCGAAGCTTCAAAACGGCAAGCACGAAGGCGAAGCGCAATCGGACGTCGTGCCGGCGGCCCGGGTGATCGAGGTCAAAGGCCGGGTCGATTGGGCGCCGGCCGGTGTCCCCGTGACGCAGGCCGACGGATGGATACCGGTCAAGCTGAACGATCGTTTCGTGCCGGGCACACAGATCCGCACGGGTTTGCGGTCGCATGTGAATCTTCAATTCGGCAGCGCTACGTTCGTGAGCATTCGCCGG
>JADFHG010000560.1 GCA_022567365.1 Planctomycetota bacterium
GGCCGACCAGCGACGCGTTCATACCGCCGCCCAGCACGGGCGCCGTCAGGGCAATCAGGACCGCTACGGTTCCCGTGCTCAACATCGTGCTCGAATGGCGGTTTTTCACGGTTCGCACTCCTTTGAACGCAGATGGGTTTCAATCAAGGACGGGGTACCGATGGGATTCCGGAACCGCCGCCCGGACGATCGCTATCGCCTTACGGCCCGTCGTTCAGCGGACCAGTGAAGCTGCCCAGGATCTCGTGGTAGTCCCTAAGATCCAGGTCGGTGTCGCGGTCGTAGTCGAACCAGTCGAGACAGACGGACGGGCTCGCCGGTACACCGGGACCACTGCCGGACATGCAGGTGCGGAAGAACCGATAGTCTTCGATATCGACGTCGCAGTCGTCGTCACCGTCGCTACGAGGGCTTCCATCGGGGTCGACCACGACCCCGACGGGCGTGTATATGCAAACGTCAACCTCGTTGAGCACGCCGTCGTTGTCGATGTCCGGGTCGCAAGGGTCGTATATCCCGTCGAGATCGAAATCGCCCTGACATTCGTCGAGCACGCCGTCGTCGTTGCAGTCCTCGCCGGTCCCGTCGGCGATCTCCTCCACGTCGATCACGCCGTTGCCGTTGCAATCGGCGTTCCAACTGGAGAGCACGGCGTCGAACCAACAGTGGATGCGCCCGGACTGCTGCGGGCTGAACTCGGTGTAACAATCCTGAGAAGCGTAGCCCATGTAGTTCTGCCAGACGGTATCGCCCCATGCCACGCCGCTGCACCCGTCCACGCCGCCGGGTCCCGAGCAGTTGACATTCACTGGTGTCGCCGCGGTATCAGCCGCATAGTCGCCGGTCGTATCGCCGTTGGTTCCGTCCGCGGTCTCGTAGCACGCCGAACACGGACCCACCTCGCTGACCCCGTGGTGCGTGTGCCACAAACCCAGGTTGTGTCCCGTCTCGTGCGCCATGATGGACATGTTCGGACCGAAGTGCCCGTCGGCCATGATGATCCCGCCCAACGCCGTCAGCGCGATCGGGTTCCACGGAAACGTACCCTTCGACCAGCCGGCGCTGTTGACGACGACGAAGACGTTGAGCTTCGCGTTCGGCGTGTCGGCGTATTGGGTCTTCATCGCGACCTCTTCACCGGGGCTGAAGAAGCGGTACTCGGTCGAGTTGATAAACTCGGTCTCACCGGTGAACTGAAACCCGAACGGCGCGAAATCCTCGTTGAGATGCGCGAGCTGCGCATCCACCTCGGCTTGCGTCGCCACCGGGTCCGAGCCGTCGTCGTTCGCGAAAACGTTGAACTTCATGCGGATCAGAATCGGCTGCTTCGATCCGTCGGGAATCCACGAGTCGCGCACGGAAGGAATATCGCACTCCCCCTGCAGCGGACAGGTGCCCGCACCGGCGATGGGCGATGCCTTCGTCGGCATCGTGTCGGTCGCGCACCAGTCGACCCGACCCTCACCCCGCGCCGCGGTCGAAGCGCCAACCGCCGCCACAAACACCGCACTCATCGCCGACACCTTCATGCTATTGCACTTCATGGGTCTCGCTTGTGCTCCTGAAAACGATGGGCCTCGGGCACGGCGGTCCGTTCACCCTATTTGGATTATCCCGCCCAACGAACCATTTCACTCCCAGCGCGCTACGTCGCATTCCAGCGCTACCTCCGGCCCCGACCCGTGGGAAACGCAAGGAACCGGCCGATGCCCATCTCGATCCGTTCGTGAGCGACGCAAGGTCGGTTTCGATGGTAGCAGAATCAAGGTCCGATTACCAGTCCGCTTTCGCAAGGATGGATGACAGATTCGACCGCGTATCCGACCAGGAGGGCGCGGCTCCCGCCGAGCCTGTGTCGGGGAAGCCGCCCCGGGCGCAGCCTGTCACCGTGAACCGGGTGGTGACACCGGCGATGCGTCTCGGAGCGTTTCCATAAAGGCATAGTCCTGGCTCGGCAGGCGCCCGGCTCGGCGGAAGCCTGGCCCTCCCATTTGCGCTTCCCCCTCCCAATTGCGCCGCGCCCTCCTGATCGGGCCTCCGCCGGCGCGATTTCGACCGACCGCCTCGACGACGGACACAAGAAAGAAGCCCCGCCTCCTCCGGTCAGAAGGAGACGGGGCTTTCACAATTCATAAATACAGGTCGACGTTCAACGGCGATCATGTCGCCCAATGCAGCCGATCAAAGCGTCCGCCTTCCTCGGGCGGCCGCGAAGTCGGCGGCGGGTCTCGCACGATGCTCCCCCGCCGCGACACCGATCGCCGAGTGGCCGCCGATCCTAACGCCGACGTCGGCGCGACGTCGCCCTCAACCCGAACCAGCCAAGCATGCTCAGGATCATCGCACACGACGAACCCTGACCACAACCACCGCACACCTGTTGA
>JADFHG010000063.1 GCA_022567365.1 Planctomycetota bacterium
TGCAGCACCCCGTGCCCAAACCGATCGATCGCCGCGCGGTCTTCGAGGCTGTACCAATCGAAAAGGACGTCGATGGTGTCACCTCGGCGACACTCGGCAGGGTCATACTCGGGATGCCCGCGTTCAAATCCTGCACGCCGGCCGGTATCATGCGGCTGCTCGCGGAATACGACGTGCCTCTCGTTGGCACAAGGGCCGTGGTCATCGGGCGAAGTCCGATCCTCGGTCGGCCCATGGCGTCGATGTTGATCAACGCCCACGCGACGGTAACGCTTTGCCATTCCCACACGCGCGACCTCGCCGACCTCGTGCGCGATGCCGACGTCCTCATCGCGGCCGTCGGTAAACCGCGATTCGTCAAGGGTGATTGGATCAAAAAAGGGGCGGTGGTCATCGACGCCGGTTACAACAGCGGCAACGTCGGCGACGTGGATTTCGACGCCGCCGCCCGCCGTGCCTCGCTCATCACGCCCGTTCCCGGCGGCGTGGGTCCGATGACCATTGCGGTTCTGATCGAGCAAACGGTCGAGGCGGCGGAGCGGCAATCGCGGGAAACGGGGTAGGTTGGCGGTGCGTTGGAGGAGTAGCGGCCGCCGCCGCCCGAGGGGGCCACCACACCTTGAGGGAATGCTGTTCGTGATAACGGCAATGAACAAGTGCCACGCGCTCGCCGCAGAGCAGATCCGCACTGCGTTGGGGTTAGCGGTCTGTTGAAACAGCCGCTAGCGGTGTCGTTGGCCGGCAATTGCGGATAAAATTCCACCAGCGACGCGGTCCTGGAATCCGTCGGGTTTGGATGTGGCATTCGCTACGTGACACTCAACGAGCGTTGGATGCGGAGCGTCGGCCGAAGATGGCAGGAGTCAGGGTCGTGGCCGCTGCCAACCCTCAGGAATTGCCCAGTCGGAATTGCGTGATATCCTGGCAGGGATGGTGCGGAGGCGATATTCCGGGACTCCAGCGTGATTACTTGCTGTTGTCCCATGTTTCTCGAATACTGGGTAACATGTATGTGTGAGGTCGTCGGCTTGCTATGTACATCAATCGCGTCTGCATCGATGGATTCAAACGCCTGACCGATTTTGAGTTGGAACTCAATCCAACGCTCAACGTCATCGTGGGCGATAACGAAACTGGGAAGAGCACCGTACTGGAGGCCATCGGTCTCGTGCTCACTGCCCGATACGATGGACACCTCATCCAGTACGCCATTGATCCGTACCTCTTCAACGTCGATAACGTCGCTGAGTATTTCAAGAGAATGCGCAACGGCGAGAATTTGAGCGCGCCGCGAATCTCGATCGAAGCGTATTTCCAATCTGATGACGAAAATCCCGAACTCGCGAAACTCAAGGGCAGCAATAACTCCAAAAGTGAGAACTGCCCAGGACTAGTGCTGACGATCGGTGTTGATAGGAACGATCTCGATGATCTGAAGGAATATGCCTCCGACAAAGCGAATCCTGAAGTGTTGCCCGTCGAGTTCTACAACGTCGTTTGGACATCGTTCGCCGGCAATAGCGTGACGCTCAGGAAGCTACCCTTCAGGGTAGCCACGATCGACACCAGTCTGCCGCGCATGTATCGCGGGCCGTACAAGTATTTCTCGCAGATGATGCATGATGTTCTCGATGAGAACGAACGACGTGAGCTTTCACTTGCGTATAGGAAGCTGCGTCATGAGTTCACGCATCAAAAGGGCGTCAAGACCATCAATGAACGTCTCGAGAACCAGGGCAACCCCGCAACAACCAAGAAATTGACTGTGCAAATGGATATGTCCTCACGGGCTTCGTGGGAAAGCGCGATGACACCTCACCTAGGCGACTTGCCGTTCGACTGCGCGGGGAAGGGCGAGCAGTGTCGCGTCCAAATGCGGCTTGCGATTGTCGCGCAAGAGCAGTCACAGTTCTTGCTCATCGAGGAGCCGGAAAACCACCTGTCGCATTCGAATCTGAACATGCTCATGGATGACATTCAGAGGGATTGTGGCGATCGACAGGTCATCGTCACGACGCACAGCGCATTCGTATTGAACAAGATGAGCATCGACAACCTCCACCTACTCTCGCACGAAGGCAAGGTGGCCACGCTAACAGAGCTGACATCGAATACCACGGACTATTTCTTGAAGCTGCCGGGGTACGACACGCTGCGGCTCATCCTCGCCAAGCGAAGCATCCTGGTCGAAGGCCCGTCGGACGAACTGATCGTACAACGCGCCTACAAGGACAAGCACAAGAAGCTGCCGCTCGAAGACGGCGTCGATGTCATCTCCGTCCGCTCGCTGGCGTTCAAGCGATTCCTGGAGATTGCAAAGCTCTTGAAGCTGAATGTGCAAGTCGTGACGGATAACGACGGGAACGTGGCGGCACTGAAGAAGAAGTACGCCAAATACATTGATGGCACAGATTCGACGATCCGCATTTGCTATGATGACGATGAAAACTGCCCGTCGCTCGAGCCTCAACTCCTGAAGGCGAACTCTCTCGACAAGCTGAACACGATCCTTGGGACGGAGCACCCGAACGACGATGCGTTATTGAAGTACATGGCAAGCCACAAGACCGATTGCGCTCTCAAGATGTTCGACGCCAAGGAAACGTGGGAAACTCCGAAATACATCGCGAGGGCCATTGAGTAGCAACAGAGTCATCATCGCGTGTGCCGGATCAGGCAAGACCACGCGGCTCGTCAACGAGGCGCTCGAAGACCCAGATCGCCGCATCGCGATTCTTACATACACGAACAACAACGCGCGGGAGATCCGCGACAAGTTCGGCAGGTTGAATTCGGGCGTGCCGAAACATGTAGATGTGATGACGTGGTTCGGCTTCCTGCTGCGGGAGTGCGCGAGGCCGTATCAGCGCGCGAGGTACGCCGAAAAACGAATTGAGTCGCTCCTATTCGTGGAGAAGCAATCCGCACTGTACTCCAAAGAAACAGAAACAAGTTGCCACTATTTTGCGAATGGTGAGTTTATCTATTCGGATAAGGTCGCCAAATTTGCGGTAAAATGCGAAGCAGAGTCCGCCCAGAGCGTGACTTCGCGACTTCAGCAAATTTACACTGATGTTTTCATCGACGAGTTTCAAGATTTCGCGGGGTGGGATCTTGATGTAATCGAAATGCTCCTGCAATCGAAGATTCGAGTCACGCTGGTTGGCGACCCCAGACAGCACATCTACAGTACGAATCAATCGCGAAGGAACAAACAGTATCTCGGTTTCAAAGTCATAAACCTCGTACAAAAATGGCAGAAGAAGGGACTGTGCTCACTCGAGCAAATGTCCAAGACATATAGGTGCAATGGTGCGATCTGCGATTTCGCCAACGCGCTGTGGCCGGAGATGGCCGCGATGATGCCATTGCGGAATCGCAGGCCTGACCACACTGGCGTCTTCCTCGTGGCCGAGAACGCAGTGGAGGAGTATATCCGACGCTTCAATCCCCAAGTTCTGCGGCACGACAAGAGGGCGAAGACATTCGGGTGCGAGGCACTGAACTTCGGGTTGGCGAAGGGGCGCCAATTCGACCGGGTGCTGATCGTCCCGACTAGCCGAATCAAGGAGTATTTGCGAAACGGCGACCTGAGTTGTATCGAGACGGGCAAGACCAGGTTGCACGTCGCCGTCACGCGTGCATTTCACAGCGTCGCATTTGTGTTCGACGGGCCGTCCGACGTTGTGCCGAACCGCTGGGCACCTAGTGGGTCTTGACGAGCCGAGCAATCGCCGCCGATCACCCCCCCGCCTGTTCATTGAGCAAAGCCGATTCCGGATTGGTCAGGCGCCGCTTATACCGGGAAATGAGGCGATGGATGCGCGGCTGGTCGGGTTCGAGTTCGAGCGAGCGGTGCCAATGTTCGATCGCGCGTTCGCACAGATCGGTGCGGGTTTCGTCGCCGAGAAACTTGAGCATGCTGATCGATCCGAGGCCCGCGTGGGCGCGGGGGAGTCGCGGCTCGAGGATCAACGCGGTCTTGTAGTTTTTCTCGGCAACGAGGTAGTCCTTCATTCGGAAGTGACAATAGCCCAGTGCCTCGTGGCCCGCGCCGAGTTCGGGGTCCATGTGGATCGCCTGCATGAGCGCCTGTCGACCCATCTTGAGGCGGTCCTGCTTCATGTAGGTATGGGCGAGATTGACCAGCACGATCGGTTGATGGTTGTCCCGCTCGAGGGCGGCTTTGTACGCGCGGATGGCTTCGTAATATTTCTCATCCGCGTTGAACGCGACACCGAGATTGACGTAGGCGTGCGGGCGATCCGGATCGATCTCGATCGCGTTTTGAAACCGCTGGATCGCCTGGTTGGTGTCGCCCGTCTCCTGATAGCAAACGCCCAGATTCAGTTGGGCGTCGAAGTCGTTCGGCTTGAGCTCGACGGCGTGCAGGTAGGCCAGAATCGCGTCGGTGATCCGTTTGGTGTAATGGTATAGTTGGGCGAGGTTGAGCGTGTCGTTAAAGGAGTAGGGGTTTCGCGTGATGGCGCCGATGAAGCAGTCGATGGCCTGCTCGTAGTCCCCCATCCGCCGGTAGATAATGCCCATCTGAGAGTGGGCGACCGCCAGCGTCGGGTTGAGCTCGGCCGCCGCCTGAAACTCCGCCAGGGCGGCCTCGAGGTCGTCCTCCTGCAGTTTCACTTCTCCCTGATGAACGTGGTGATCCGCGCGGATTCGCTGTATGGCGACGCACCCGCCGACGGTGCAGCCGATGCCGATCAGGCCCGCCGCGCATGCGAGGCGAACCGCTCCGCCGGGCATCAATGCGCCGAACCTGTTTCGCGTTTCCCCTGATTGTCGCTGACGCAAGTGGTTCATCATCTCGACCTCCTTGCCGAATCCGCGATACGCCGCGGCAGCGCTGAGCGTTTGCCGTCCGCTCCGTCAATCGAAGCGTCGCCGCCTCGCTGGGCGCGCACACCACCCGCAGGGGCTATCGGCATACTTCGGTGTTTCCGTCCAACGCGGGAGCCGGCGGCTGAGCGCGCTCACGGGGCATTCGTATGGAGGCGGTGTTGCGGAATTCGCTCGATAGGTGTTTCCAGGGCAGGAAAGGGTCCGATGCCATCTCTGGCACATTGCCCATCGAGCCGTGGGGCTACAATATCGAACAGCATCGAAATTGCTTTTCCCGGCGACGGGCCTACCATTTGGGAGCGGTTCGAAGCGGATTCCTGCCGACGCACCCCAATGAGAGAAGCGTAGCGGTATGCCCGACAATCACTTGCTCGCGATCCCCGTATTCAACGAGGAGCGGTACGTCGATGGTGTCCTGGACGAGGTCAAGCAGTTCAGCCGGCACGTTCTGGTGATCGACGACGGATCGACGGACGCGACGCCCGAGTTGCTCGAGCGCCGCGATGACGTTGTCACGCTGACCCATCTCGAAAACCGCGGCTATGGCGAGAGCCTGGCCGACGCTTTTCGGTATGCCCGGGCGCACGGTTTTCGCTGGCTGATCACGATGGACTGCGACGAACAGCACGAAGCGTCGTACATCCCTCGGTTTGTCGAGGCCGCGCGCGAAGACGACGCGGACGTAATCAGCGGCACCCGTTACCCGAACGGGCACGCGGACGCGAACGGTGCACCACCCGACCGCCGGGCGATCAACGAGCGGATCACGGCGCTGTTGAACGACCGGCTTGGGCTGGGCATTACGGATGCGTTTTGCGGTTTCAAGGCCTATCGTGTGTCGGCGTTGAGGCATATTCGTGTCACCGTTCCCGGTTACGCGATGCCGATGCAGTGGTGGGTGCAGGTGCGTCGAGCCGGGCTGCGCGTGCGCGAGCTGCCCGTGCGGCTGATCTATCACGATCCGACGCGGCATTTCGGGGGATTCCTTGACGATCCGCAGGCCCGGCTCGCACATTATCTCGACGTGTTCGAGGCGGAAATGCGTGCCGAACGCCTCGACGCACCAACCCGTTCGGCAAGGTGCATGCCATGCCGCTAGCCCCGTGCTTCCAACGTTCTACGACTATGATTCTCGCCCGAGCGAACCTAGTGTAGTGTTTCATGTTTGCCGACCATTTTGCCAACCGAACCGCGACCGTGAGGGAGCGGATTCCTTTGTCCACTCCCTCACGGCCCTAGGTTCGGATCTGAGGGCATCTGTTTGAATCGCTACACGAGTTCGGTGTTCCATGTTCGATTTTGCGAAGCTCAAGACGCCGCCCAATCACGGTGACATATTGATCGTCCCCGATCCGGTCGACTTCCGAGTGGCGCTCGAGGCAAACACGGCCTCGCTCGAGCGCGCCGACCGCACGATCCTGGGCCTCCCGTTGTGCGAGTGGCGACGGCGGACGCGGCAGCGAATAGTCGGGCGACAGGATGCCCCCGTTATTGTGACGGGACACCAACCCGCGTTCGTTCATGCGGGCGTCTGGGCAAAGCACGTCGTCGCGACGCGCTGCGCCGCGGCGCTCGGCGGGTCGGCGATCAATCTCGTCGTCGATAATGACGCTCCGAAGTCTTCGGCGGTTGTGATTCCCACGGTGATCGACGGCGCCGTCGTGCTCCGCAGCATTCGTTACGCGACGATGCCGGTCGGCTGCGCCTATGAGCAGATACCTCGACTTACCGAGACGCGGATTGCCCGTTTCGAGTCCGAGATCGCGGACGCGATGGCGGAGCGATTCGCCGGTTCGTTGATGCCGACGTTCTTCGACGGAGTGCGAGCGGCAACGCCCGATGGGGACTGGGTGGACCAGGCGGTGTCCGGTCGGCGGGCGGTGGAAGCAAGCCTTGACGTTCGGATCGATGATCGACGTGTGAGCGACGTGTGGTGCAGCCCGCTTCTCTTGGACATGATCGTCAACGCCGAACCGTTCGCGGCGAGTTACAACGCCGCGCTCGCGGCGTATCGCCGGGATCAAAAAGTCCGCGATCCGCGACGACCCATGCCCGATTTGAGCAGCGCCGACGGTCGATGTGAAGTGCCCGTGTGGGTGTATCGAGAGACGGAGCCGCGCGGGCGGCTCTTCGTCCGCAGGCGAAACGACTCGGTCGAGCTGTTCGCGGGCGATCGATCGTTCGCAAAGGTCGCGGTCGCCGACCTGCGATGTTGCGACCATGCCAAGCCGATCCTCGCCGGACTGGAAGAATGGCGGTTTCGGCCACGCGCGCTGACCCTGACCATCTGGGCCCGGTTGCTCCTGGCGGACCTTTTTGTTCATGGCATCGGCGGGGCGAAGTACGATCGAATCTCCGACCGGATCATCAACGACTACTACGGAGTAGAGCCGCCGCACATGGCGTGCGTCTCCGCAACCGTGTTGCTTGACCTGCCGATGCAGGGGGTATCGGCGGAATCGGTCCGCCAGGCTCGGCGGCGGCTGCGCGACTTTACATACAATCCGCAACGTCATCTCGAGTTGCAGGGCGACCTCGGCGCGCTCGCCCGCGGACGGGCGGAGGCCGTGCGCAACTCCGAGCAACTCCGGGCGGCCGACTCGCACGACCGACTCGTACGGCGGGCGGCGTTCAGGGAAATCCGCGAAATCACCGCCGAAATGGTCTCTCGCGATGAGCGATACCTCGCGGAGTGTCGAAATGCGGTGGAACAGGAGGCCGATCGATTGGGGGCGGATCGGGTCGCGGTCGGTCGCGAATACTTCTTCGCGCTGCACGGGCGCGATACGCTGGCGCGATTGCTGGATGCCCTCCCTGGTTCAACCGAGTTCGCACGCATATAATAGGTCGTTCGGTCGTCACGCGACGATCGCGTGACGATTGCGCGTATCTATTTACCCTGTAGCGGCGGCCCGCTGGGGCGACCGTAGAAACTGGCGAGCGTTTCGCATGCCTAAGTTCGCCGCGGGGGGCGGACACTACATGGCGACTACCGTGCGTTGGCGGAAAAGCCGCTAAACACGTACGATCGCGCGACGGTCGCGTGGGAAACGCGCGGCGCCGGTTCGGCTACGTGCCGATTCAGGTTTGTCATCAGAGGTATCCGAAAGCATTGGAGACGACCATGAGCAACGAGCCGGCGGACGGTCGCTTGCACATCGACTCGGATTGGAAGGAGGAGGCGCAGCGAGAGAAGCAGCGCATCGCCGAGCAGGAAACAGCGGCCGGGCCGACCACGCAACCCGGCGCCGCCGGTATTGCCGACCTCGTCAACATGCTGGCGATGCAGGCGGCGGTCGGAATCGGCGGGTATCAGGGGCCGGGCGGGGAACGCATCCCGCCGAATCTCGATATGGCCAAGCACCATATCGACATGCTCGACGTCCTGGATCAAAAGACGTCGGGAAACCTGTCGGCGGACGAAAAGCGGATCCTCGACACCGTGCTATATGAACTGAGGACCCAGTATGTACAAGTGGTCGGCAGCGGCGCGGCGTCCGGTGGACCGGGCGGCGCGATACCACCAACGTCCGGGATCGCCTGACGGTGGGGGGGGGCAACGGGTTTCCAGCGTGTCCGTTGAAAAACCTAACGATGGTGCCGTTGACCCACGTTCTTGGGTGTTCCACGGCCGCCACGGGGGGCGGCCGCTACTTTTTCGACCGACTGATAGCATGCGTTCTTACTTTTCAAGTTTAATCAGTCAAACGGACCGCGCGGGGTAACGACGGGATGCTCCTTCTTCCAATACGAACCGAGACCCCGATGCGCCGAACGCCGCGCGTCAACCATTGGTTGATCGGGCTCAACGGCGCGCTTTTTCTTCTGCTTTCGGAACCCGTCGCCCAAGCGTTCAAGGCGGTCGGCGGCAGTGCCCTTCTCAAACTCCGGGACGAGCTCGTGCTGTATTCCGCCGAACCGTCGTTTCATCAGTTTATCACGTATCAGTTTCTCCACGCCGACGTCTGGCACCTTCTCTCGAACATGCTCTTCCTGTGGGTCTTCGGGAACGCGGTCAATTCCAAGATGGGCAACTGGGCCTACCTGTTGTTCTACCTCGGCGGGGGGATCTTCGCGGCATGGGGCATGTCGGTCCTTCAACACGAACCGTTTCAGCTCATCGGGGCGTCGGGAGCGATCGCCGCGATCACCACGGCCTATCTCGTTCTGTTCCCACGCAGCCGTGTCACGGTGATGTTGTGGCTGTTTTTCTTCATTCACTTCTTCGAGTGGCCGGCGCTGCTGCTCATCGGGCTGAAGATCGTCCTGTGGGACAACATCCTCGGTCCACAGATCATGCCTTCTGCCGGGGGCAACGTGGCCTACGGAGCACACCTGGGCGGATACCTCTTCGGGTTCTGCGGCGCTTTGTTCATGTTGCTGGTGAAGGCGCTGCCGCGGGACCAGTTCGATATCATCGCCCTGTGGTCGCGCTGGAAGAGACGGCGCGAGATGGCGTCGGCGATGAGCGGACATTCGTCGGTCGAAGAGGCCCGATACGGTCGGGTCAAGGCCCCGCCGATGAACGTCCAGGAAGCGGCGGTCGCGGACGCGCGGATGGACGAGATTTCGGAGATCCGCGCTACCGTCGCGGACTGTCTGGCCCGCGGCGCGGCGGACGAGGCCGCGGAGGCCTACCAGCGGCTCATCGAGAAGGACGTCCGCCAGTGCCTCTCGGAACGGAATCAGCTACAGATCGCGCGGCAGTTTTATGGAACCGGGCGTTTTCCCCAGGCGGCGTCGGCGTTTGCGCGATTCATCGAGACCTACCCACGGTCGTCGGACATCGGAGACGTCACACTGCTCCTCGGTATTATCTATGCCAGAGATCTCAGGCAGTTCGAACATGCCGACAGATATCTGACACTATCCATGGACAAACTCACGGACGCACAGCGCCGAAGCCAATGTACCAACTGGCTCGCGGATGTTCGGGCGGCGCTGGGTCTGCCCGCACCGGAAGCGTAGGAACGGATGCTCACGCATGGGTGAACTCGCATACGTCAACGGAA
Source organism: Planctomycetota bacterium (assembly GCA_022567365.1). GTDB lineage: Bacteria > Planctomycetota > Phycisphaerae > UBA1845 > UBA1845 > JADFHG01. The sequence goes on from JADFHG010000063.1 coordinate 9,870, forward strand.
CGTATTGCCCGATCGAAGAGGCCGTGGTCTCCATCGAGGACCGCGGTTTTCAATTCGGCGACGGTATCTACGAAGTCATCGCGGTCTACAACGGACGGCCCTTCCAATTGGACGGTCACCTGCGTCGCCTCGAGCGCAGCGCGGAGATGATCGCGCTGGACCTCGACGTCGAAGCGATGCGGATCGAGCCGATCGTGATCGAAGGCGTGCGTCGAAGCGGTCTTACCGATGTGTATGTGTATATTCAAATCACCCGCGGGTGCGCCCCCCGCGCCCACGCCGTGCCCGAAGGACTGTCGCCCACCGTGGTCATGACGTTCAAACCGCTCGTCCCCCTTTCGATCGATGTGCGCGAGAAGGGCATCGCGGTCATGACCACGCCCGATCTGAGATGGCGGAACTGCTGCGTCAAAGCCATCACGCTCCTGCCCAACGTCCTTGCCAAGAGCGAAGCCGTTCGGCGGGGCTACGACGACGCCCTGTTTGTCAGCGACGACGGCCACGTCCGAGAGGCGACGTCGGGCAATGTGTTCACGGTGCGCGATTCCGTCATCCACACGCCGCCTCGCGACGAAAGGGTTCTCCACGGAATCACGCAGGGCTTCATCATGGCATGCGCGGAGGCCATCGGCCTCCGTTTCGTCGAGACCCATCTTCCCTTGGACGAAATGATGCAAGCCGACGAGGTCTTCGTGTCAAGCACCGCCGTCGAGGTGCTCGGGGTACGCTCGATCGACGACAAGCCCGTCGCGGGCGGTAAGGTGGGTCCGGTCACGACCAGGCTACACCGTGCGTTTCAAGACGGTGTCCGTCGTAACACCGCGCCTTCCATTCAGCAAAAGTCCGCCTCGGCCTGACCCGGTGCGCCCAAACACTGCAACCCCCCCGTCGCTTGCCGCAAAAGCGACTTACTCGGCATGTCGATAGTCCAAGGCGAGCCTGCGCGCCAAGCGCACCGTCACCCGGAACCGGAGGAAGTCATGGTTGCAAAGCCCATTCGGACACTCGTCGTCGATGATTCCATCTTCATGCGGACGATCCTCAAGGGAGCCCTCGAAAAGGCACCGAACATCGAGGTTATCGGTACCGCGCAAAACGGCAACGAGGCCCTCGAGAAAGTCGCAAAGCTCAAACCCGACGTCATGACGCTCGACATCGAGATGCCCGGACTCGACGGAATCGGCGTGCTCAAAAAAATAATGGCCGACTCACCGATGCCCATCGTGATGATCTCGACCAAGACGCAGGAGG
>JADFHG010000064.1 GCA_022567365.1 Planctomycetota bacterium
AAACACTTTCGCATACTTGTTTATAATATCCGCGGCTCCCGAAGCAAATAAACCAACAGCAAGGAAAGGAAGACCAAGCCCTAATGAATAGGACATAAGAAGTGAGAAAGCTGACCCTGGATTAATTGCGGCAAGTCCTAAAATTGCGCCGAGCGCTGCACCGACGCATGGTGTCCATCCCGCCGCAAAGGCTGACCCGAACACAAACGATGTCATGTAGCGTGACTGAAATTTCCTGGTAACCCGAAATTTATGTTCTCGCTCAAGGAAGCCGATTCTCAAAAGCCCTGTCAAATAAAGACCAAAAACTATAACTATTGCACCTCCGATACGCGCCAACCATGTCTGAGCCTCATAGGCAACTCCTGAAAGGACCGTATTAAGAAGTACACCGAGAAGCGCAAAGATAACCGAAAATCCAAGGACAAAGAAGACGCTGTTTATGAATATCGCCAACCGACGTCTTCCTTTACTTTCCTGAAGAGATACTCCTGAAAGATATGCAAGAAAACCAGGAATAATCGGAAGTACGCACGGCGAAAGGAACGATACAATACCCGCAACAAATGCAACTACTAACGAAACTTCAACCACGATATACTCTCTTAAAGATTAAATTAATTCCATTCTCTATTCTGTTATTGCCTCACCTCCTTCCATCATGCTCTCTCCCTCCTCCGTCATAGCTTTGTTTTTTTCCATCATACTCTCTCCTTTCTCTATCATAACTTCGCCTTCTTCCATCATATCCTTCCCTTTTTCCATCATAGCTTCGCCTTCTTCTGCCATATCTTCACCCATTTCCTTCATAATTTCCCCCTTAGGTTGAAGGTTGTAATAAACAACACTAACAAGCACTAATGCTCCGGCAATAAATGCAATAATAACCGACGTTGACATCCCCCTTGTAATACGCATTTTCATAACAAAAAAGTTAATTACTATAATCACCAGTATAAGCCCTGATATTGCAATGTCAAGTAGACTTTACATTCCTCTTGGGGATAATTCAGTGACGTGACCTGCTATAAAAGAATCCGACAATCTTCCCCAGTATCATAGCGAGAAGTGCAAACAGAAGCCACGGATCTACATGAGATAGAGTAAAACCCTGCACAGCAATTCCAAGAACCAATACTCCCGTTCCGGCCAGGTAGGCAAGCCTTCCCGCAATCATTTTATGCAACTGTTCTCGCTCATCACGCGCCCGCTCCTTCCACACAAAACCCGCAAAGAGTGCAAAAAGAATAATGACGCCCGCAATCAGCATATAGACAAGCGTGTCCGGCATCCACAGACCAAATGGATTTAAGAAAAGAAGTATTAAAAGAATAAATACTACTGCTACAATAATTTCATTTTGAGTATCTTTTTCCATATTATTTTTTTATGCTAAAAACTTTCTCAACAGGTTGTTTGGCAAACGCAATCGAATCTGTAATCGTGGTCAATTCACGAGGGAGCAATAGTATTGACTCAGTTGGATGATAAGCAGTTGTTGGAATCGGCCGAGCGCGGCATCGCGACGTACTTGGCCGACGAACGCGACCGGGGGCGCATCGCCGGTACATACTACGAAGCAGCCGTGGCCAAGACGCTGCCCAACCTCCGCAAGTGGCTCCTCGCCGAGGAGCTGGACCGGATTTCGCCGAACCTCCGCGACGGGCTACGCGAGGCCGTGGCGAGCGAGCAATGGGAAGCGCTGTGCAACGCCTTCTCGCGCGACGTGAGCTTCGGAACCGGCGGGATTCGCGAGAAGATGGGCGCCACCCGCGAAGCGATCCTGCGGCTCAAGAACGAAGGGATCCATGCGCCGATCCTCAAGGGTCCCAACACGATCAACGACGTGATTCTCCTGATGACGTCGGCCGGTGTGGCGCAGTACGGACGACAGCGCTCGCCCCGCTTCGAGCGGATCGTAATCGGTTACGACAGCCGTGTCCGCGGAAGCGACTTCGCCCGATTGATCGCCTCGCTCTTTCTCGCGTACGACTACACGGTGTACCTCTTCGACGAGGCGTGTCTCTATCCCAGCGTGACGTATGCCGTGCCGACGCTGAAAGCCGACGTGGGCGTGTTCATCTCCGCCAGCCATAACGACTTTCGCTACAACGGATACAAGCTGTCGTGCCACAATGGGTCACAGTTCGATCCCGCCGAGCGGAAGGCGATCTATGAAGACTTCATTACCAAGGTGGTCTTCTCCGACATCAAGACGAGTTCGCCGTCCGACGCGCCGCCGGAAAAGCTGTGGTTCCTCGGCGGTGTGGCGAGCGCGGACGGGCGAACGATCGACGACGGACCGCACAAGGGCTTGCCGCTCAGCGACCCGCTGCCCGACGCCGGAGACGCCTACGCCGGCAGGACCGATCGCATCATCGACATTCACACCATGCACATCGATCACGTGAAGCAGTTCCTCCTGCGCCGCTCGATGATCGCCGAAGCGAAGCGACCGTTGTCGATCGGATACTCGGCGTTCAACGGTTCCGGGCGCAAAGCCGTGCCGCGCCTGCTCGGGGAGGTCGGTTTCAAACAGGTACGCAGAATCATGTCGCTCGACGCGCTGGACGGCATGTTCCCGGCGTTTTGCAGCGACCCGGGCAAGGAGCAGCAGCCCGACCCGGGGGATTGGCGAGCTGCGGACATCGCGGTTGCCGCGTTCAAGAAGGAATATCCCGAACAGTGGGACGGGGTGGATTTGATCATCGGCACCGACCCGGACGCGGATCGCTGCGGTGTGATCGTCAAGGTGCCGCCCCATCAGCGCGTGGCCTACACACACCCCGGCACCGGCGAAGAGCGCGACTATACGCTGCTGTGTGCGGACGACGTCTGGTCGCTCATCCTGTGGTATCGGCTCAATTACGAAGTCGAGACGCACGGCAGGGTCCGCGAGGCGGAGAAGAAGTTCATCGTCCTGTCGCACACGACGACGGACCTCCTGCCGCGCATCGCGCGCAAATATGGGCTTGGCGTGCTCAAGACGTGGGTCGGTTTCGCACAGCTCGCGGCCGGGACGGGGGCGGTCTGGGGTATCAGCCGAGGCGAGGACACCGAAGGGCTGACCGAGGACGGCAAACTGCCGCCGTACGACGAGGGTCGTCGCGAACCCGGCGACGCAGTGTGCAATCGTTCGATTCACTCGTGGGAGGCGATGGAAGGCACCCGCCGCTGCATCAACGTGGCCGCCCTCGAGCAGAGCAACGGGTTTTCACTTCTCGGCGATGTTCCGCCGGACGCGCGTTCGCTGGGCGTTGACGGTCACGTCCGCGACAAGGACGGTACGTTCGCGGCCGTGCTCGTGGCGGAGCTGGCGCAATACGCGAAGGAGGCGGGAGTCAACTTGCTCGACCTGTTGGACGAGAAGGTCTTTCTGGACCCGCAAGTCGGTTTGTACATTACGTATTACGAGCCGGATCCGATCGACGGTGAATATGAGGGTCTGCCCGGCTATACGAAGAAACGGGGGATCCTGAACCGTACGGAGGATCTATTCACCGGGCAGACCTCGACGGATATCGTGCTGGGCGGATTGGCCGTCAAGAGCGCGGTCGTCTATCGCACGGGCAAATATGACGCGATCAACTGGCCCGGTTTTCCGGACGAGGGGTATCGCTTCTACTTCGACGACGAGCACCGATCACACTTGACGATTCGCCCGTCGGGTACGTCGAACGCGCTGCGGTTCCACGTGCAGCTCTTCGGCGGGCACCCATCGCGCGACGCGCTGATCAAGAAGAAGGCCGAACTCCGTGCGACGACGATACAAATAGTGCAAGACATTCGCCGGATGATCGGCGCGGAGGCGTAGCCGACCGGTTTCGAGGTAGGACCATGGTCGTCACCTGCGCGCACGTGCGGTTTCTTTACTTGGGGGAAGGGTTGCGTTCAAGCGTGGGCGGGTGCTTTTGAATCGCCGCGCTCTAATTGATATAGGAGCGACCGGCAATGTCGTATAAGGTCGAGGCACTTCAACGGGTCGTAGCGTTCGACCTCGACAACACGCTTCTCGACCCTACCGGCGAGGCGTACGAGCAAACGGTCGCCGAGTTTCTCTCGCACGTGCCGACGGGAATGGCGCCGGACGAATCCGTCGCGCGGTTCGAGGAGGTCCGTGCGTTGGGTCACGCGATGGAGCGCAACGGCCTACAGAATCCGATCCATGAACGGGCACATCCCGATGGGCTGGCCGTCTTTCTTCTGCTCTTCTGCGCCGACGAATCTGCACAGAAGGAACTGGGAATAACGCCGTCGAACCAGCCGGCGGATCGCGCGTTCATGGCGGAGTTGTTGGAGATCGACCGGGCGATACGGCGCGGACCGCTCGACGACCGATTGGAAGCGGAGAAGCGGCTTTGGAAGCTTTCCGCGGCGGATAATCGCTCGTGGGAGTTCTTCGCCAACGTCAGGCGCATCGCGCGCGAGCCGCGGGTACAGGAATTGTGCGAGCGATACGCTCTTATTGAAGCGCGAGCGCCGATCCCGCTGCTGGCACCCCTGATGAAGAAACTGAGAGCGCGCGGCTTCGTGCCCGTGGTGATTACCGAAGGTCGCGACGACGTTCAGCGCGAGAAACTCGAGCGACTGGGTCTCGACGAGGTCTTCGGGGGACGTGTTCTGATTTCGGAAACAGCCGGTCTTGTGGACGAGGACTTCGCGCTGGACAAGGCGATCGCCGAACTGCTCTCATCGTGGGTCAAAGGCTCGGACGTGGACGACGAGCGACTGCGTATGTTGTGGGCGTATCGTTGCGTGATCGACGAATGGTCACACAAATCGCCCTGGTTCTTTGCCCGTTGCCTCCACGCACTGCGCAGTTGCGTCGAGTGCCCGGATGGAGCGCTGATGATGCAAACGGTCTATCCGCAAGAGCTGTGGGAGTTCGAACCGCTGCAGTTCGTCATGGTCGGTGATCGCTATGACACAGACGTGGCACCGGTAATAGATCTGTTGGGCAAGGGGCGGGCGCTCACCGTGCGTCTGCGGGCCGGCAAGTATGGGCGGGAACATCCGGAAGACGGTCTCCCCGAGGAGCGTCGGCCGGACCACACGTTCACGGACTTCGATTCGCTCGCGACGTTTCTTACCGACGATCTCGATTTCGCCGACGTGCCTGCCGTAACGACGGCGCCTCCGCTGGCCCCCGCGGATTGGCTGACCGACGACTATCTGGAGCAAGGGGCACGCGACCCGATCGCCGCCGTGCGGAAGGTGGCGAAGATGATCAACGAAGCGCGGCAATAGACCCCGAACGCGGGCTGTTGCCGCCCCCGGCTGGAGTCGGCATGTAGCCCAGCCGCCCCCGGCTGGGGTTGGCATGTAGCCCAGCCGCCCCCGGCTGGGTTGCATTCACAACCGAGGGCAAGTGGCCCGCAGGTCTGGATTGCCCACACATGGGCGGTTTCGTCAACGTCGCGAGCGCCCCTCGGTCACGCTCACGCTCTTGACCTTGCGCTTGGCCATCTTGAAAGCCCCGACCAGCGTGGCGCCGTCCTCTAGTTCGCAAGTCAAACGCGGTAGAGCGCCGCCGCGAGCGGCGAACGTCCATGTGCCCGTCCGCTTGGCGCTGCGAAGAGCGCGGTTCAGAATGGACGGCGGGAGCCAGTCGTCGGGGTGCGACTTCAGCCCGCCCTGGGAGGCGGTCTTGAAGAACTCCTCGACCGTACCAAAGCGCTGCCCCTGGCTGACCGCGCGGGCGAGGAAGCTGGTGAGTGTCGCGACGGTGGCGCGAGCGTATAGCTTGGCGGTCGGGTCGTCCGGCAGGTTGAGCCAATAGTCGCGCCACTGCGCCTCGAACTCGCCGACGCCCCGACCGAAGGTCTTCTCCCAAGCGAGTTGCCATGGTCTTCCGCGGCCCGTTTCCCGCAAGAACCGGTCGAATGTCCCCTGATACCTGCCGTTGTCCGCGTGCGCGAGAAAGTGCACCATTGACCATGCCTGGTCATAGTTCTCGCGGCTCATCTGGTGGTTCCAGACCTCGCGCCCGAGCGTCATCATGTCGCGCATGCTCTTGAAGCGACCGTCCTCGAGCCACCGCTTGACCCGCGCCAGATCGACAGGCGGAATGACGGCTGCCACGTAACCGTCTCCGGTAAACACGGCGCGCTCGAAATACTCGGCCAGCCCCTCATTGACCCAGGGCGGAAGATCGCCTCGGATCACGGCGTCCGCAAACTGGTGGAATCCCTCGTGTTGAATGATGTACCACGGGTTGCCCAGATTCCCGGTCGGCACCGTCGCCATCAGTTTGTCACCCATGAAAACGCCCGCGGAACCCGGCAAACCACCGGCCGCTAGATAGTCTTCGTGGCGCGAGAAAAGATAGAAAGGGAGCTTTTGCACGATCTGGCCGGCGAAGCTCTTCGTCCGCGCATGATACTCCTCCGCGATGCGCGAGATGCGCACTTCGGCCTCGCGTACGTCCGCCGCGGAAAGGTCGGTGTGAATAATGTAGTAACGAGTCTCGAACCGATTGAGACGCGTTTGAGCAATGCTCCCGGGCGCGTCAACACTCAGTATGGCGAGTAATGCGAGAACGCGCGGCAGCGCGCGGCAGCGCAGGATTTCGCGAATGGCACGGGTGCATCCAAGGGAACGACGCGAGTCCGCTCGATACGATTCAACTTGGGTTCGTTTAGTCATACCGCCGACTCCGGTGCCCGAGCGCAGAACCCGATCGGACACGATGCCGGTCTTGCTCAGTCCCCCACCCTTCCGCTGCGCTCGAGGGAGGGGCATCTGCCGATCCTGCGATGTCGTGAATCGGGGCGGCATCCTAACCGGTTTCCGAGCGAAGTTCAAACGGGGGCGAAACCCGTGTGAAAGCGGCGGTGGTCGACCATCGGGCGGTGAGGGCGCGCCGGCGGGAAGCGATCACAATTGGCCGCGGCTCGATCCTGAACCAGGTTGGTCAAGTCAGGCGCTGTTTCGTCGCTGGATAGTATATATTTGCATGTCATTAGCTGCTATAGTGGGTGGGCCACTCCGGTTAGGATGCCGGAGATCCGGCGGCGTGGCGTATGGAACAAACCGCGGCGCCGCACGGCATGGCACGCGGCTTGCATTATCGGGTGTGAACGGTCCCGGCCTGGCGCCGGCGAGCACTGGATCGCAATATCCGCAATGGGTTGCGTGGAATCGCGCCGCCGGCGCGTCGAATTGCGGATGCGCGGGTGGGTTTTTCGGTTTGGTTGGTCATTGACACGCGCGGCATAGGCCTGGTACCGTCGCTAGAGTACGTGACACCGCCGCGTGGCCGCGCTGGAGTAGACTTCTTCAACGGGGCGCTAAGAATCGTGATGAGGGAAGACGCGCTGCGGACTGACGGCGTGGCAAGCGGTGCTCGATCAGGCACATCCGCTTGTTCGCGAAGCCATCCGGTAGCGCTACGAAAGACGAGGGGAGCAAGATGATCGGACGAAGATGCGCATTGATCGGCATCGCGGGGCTGACCGCGGCCGCCATTATTCCGTTGAGCCTGGCTTCGAAGGGCGGGGCCATTCCCGGCGCTTCGGGCGGGCCGGCGTCCGAAGCTACGAACTGTGCCGTGTGCCACACGTTCGGGATGGGTCCCGGCGGTGTCACCGTTTCAGGCATGCCCAAGCGCTATCGAGCCGGCGCGACGTACGATCTCACCATTGACGTCCACGACGCGGAGCAGGCCGGCGCGGGATTCGAGACCAGCGTGGAAAACGACGCCGGACACCAAGGGCTCCTCGTGCTTACGGACCCCGAGCATACGCACTATGCCGACAACCCGAACGTGCCGGACTACGTCACGCATACCGGCGCGGGGGTTAATGATTCGATCGCCACATGGGTCGCCAACGGTGGATCCTACCAGTACCAACTCGCGTGGACCGCGCCGGGGGCGGACAAGGGACACCTGACCCTCTACGCGGCCGGCAATGCGATCAACGACGACAACAACCCCTTCGGCGATCGCTATTACGCGGGCTACGCGATGTCGCGGTTTGCCGAGCCCGGCGACGCGGACGGAAACGGCGACGTCGACATGAGGGACTATGCCGTTCTGCTGGGCTGTTTCGATAAAGCCGTGCCGTCTTCCGACGATCCGTGTTCGTACCTCGACTTCAACGGTGACGACATGGTGACACTGCTCGATCTACCCGACTTCATAGCGGCAATGTCGGGTCCGACAACGAGACTGCCGGGCGAAGTCGTTCTTGCCGACGTGGTTCGCGGCGGTGTTCTGTACAGCAAGTGGTGGAAGGTCACCGGCGCGCCCGCGCCGACCGGCGATCACCCTCTCTATCCGCCGGAGGGGCTGCAGAGCGGCTCAGCGACCTACCGTTGCAAGGAATGCCACGGATGGGATTACAAGGGAGTCGACGGGGCGTACGGTAGCGGGTCGCACTATACCGGTATCGAGGGTGTGTTCGGATCGACCATGCCACCGCGCGACATGTTCGCATTGCTCAAGGCCGATCCGGCAAAGGTTCCAAACGGTCACGACATGGACGCCTACGGCATGACGGACGAGGATCTCTGGGACGTGATCAGGCTCGTGACGGTCGGAACCGTCGATACCGACGAGTATATCGACGAAAACGGTGAATTCATCGGCGACGCGCTGTTCGGTCAGTTCCGCTTCGAGAACATCTGCTCCGCGTGCCACGGTTTCGACGGCACCAACATCAACTTCGGTACCCCGGAGGATCCCGAGTACGTCGGCACCGTGGCGGTGAACAATCCCTGGGAGTTTCTCCACAACGTCCGCTTCGGTCATCCCGCCGCGCCGATGCCGTCGTTCGAGCTGCTGTATTGGGCACCAGGCGACGCAGCAAGTGTCGGCGCTTTCGCGGCCACGCTGCCGACGGAATAGCAGCCTGTCGAAAAAGTCCAATCTCGGGTGTGGCACAGGCATCTGGCCGGTGCATGACCGGTCAGTCGGTCCGTGCGATCGGGCGGGCGAGGCTCCCGCCGAGCCGCCATCCGCCAATTGTTGACCGCTGTCCGCCAACCGCAGGAACCGACGGATTCCGCCCCCCCGCCCCGCGTGCGATTCGGTCGGACCATCCATGCCTCCGCGCGCACGGGCGGTGGTTGTTTCCCAGGCTCTTGCGGCCTAGAATCATTCATGGATACGGAGCGACCGACCTTGGAAACCACCGACGAGCCGGACACCCACGACGAGAGCACGGCGGGAGACGCGACTGACGAGATGCCGCCGGGCGACCATCCGTTGGAGATTGCCGCGCGCTCGGGGATCGGCCCGCTGGCAAAGGCCGGTCGTGAGATTTGGCACGGTCACACCACTCCCTGCGTGAGTTGCGGCCACCTCGTACCGCGCGCCGACGAGGAATGCGCGCACTGCGGTCAGGATCTCGGCGAAAAGATGATCGAGACGATGCGGCGCCACGCGGGTCCGTGGTACGTGCTCGAGCACGTTCGCCCGTTTCCCGGCGTCACGCTTGACCGCATCGTGCGGCAGATCGTGCGCGGTGTCCTGACCGAAACGTCGATCGTGCGCGGTCCGGCAACTGATTTTCAGTGGCGATTCGCAGCGGAGACGCCGGGCCTCGCCCGGTATTTCGGCGTATGTTGGCAGTGCCACGGTTCCGTGCCGATGACCGACGCAAACTGCCCGGGGTGCCTGGCGTACCAACTCCTCGACAGGCGGGGGCGTCGCCCCAAGGTCCGCCCGGCGGGCACTGGCAATGCCGGCTTGTCGGCCGGCAAGCCGGCTCCGGTTGATGGGATCGACGGCGCATCCGATCGGATGGACGAGGCGGGGCACTCAACGGAGACCGAAGAAATATTGTCGCCCCAGGAGTCGGAAATGCTGGCTGAGGCCTCGGCCGCGGAGCTGAACGAGCTGCGCGAAGCCCTGACCGACGTGTACCTGCCATCGCCCGACACGGCGTTGGACGAGCCGCCGCGCATTGCCGGAGTGCGCGCTTCCTGGATAGCCGCCGGTTTGTTGCTCCTCGTGATCGCCGCGCTCATCGCCTTCGCCCAGCTTCGCGGACGAACCGGTACGGCTGAAGTGTCCGATGCCATTGGCATGGCACACGATGTCGGTATGCGAGACCGATTGTGCATCGCCGCTGTCGCCCCGCCGGCCGGCAAGCCGGCGCGGGGAGCTGGCGTGCCGCTGCCAGTCGGCTGGGGTCTTGTTCACACCCAAGGGCGGCCGGCAAGCCGGCTTTGCCGGTGTGACACAGGTCTTGCCGATGATCGAGGACGGCCGCGCGCACTATCCGCTAACGCGATGGTGCCCGAATCTCCGTTTGGGGATCGACGGGCAGGACCCCTGTAGATGCGCCACCGACAACCGTGGTTCTTCCTTGAAGAAAACTCTGTGGCCCGATATACTTGTCGCGGTCGGTGAGCGTTCGTTTTGTCAAAGGAGGGTGAGCCATGGGTAGTCAATTCCCGTTCCGCGGGGCCTACACAGGTTTTGTGGTCGTCGTCGCGTCATGTCTGGTCTCGCCGTTTGACGGCGAGGCACAGGCGGCAGACGAGGCGTCGAATCAGGATCCCTCCGTGGCGCGGAGGATCGCTGCCGATACCAAGCCCGAGTCGCCACCGTCGATACCGCGGTTCGAATGCGGCTATCGCTCGCCGGCGGCGTGGATGGACGCCGTCCGATCGGCGGTCGCCCGAGGAGAAATCGCGGACCCGACGACACGGGAGATTCCGCCGATCGCCGCGGGCGTTCGACGCGGCGGGCCGAGCGGCTCCGTCTGCCTCTCGCGGGGGCATATTTTTCCATTCGAGGATAGCCAAGGACTACTGCTGACGGACTTCTCGGACGGCGAGTTGGTCGACCTAATGGTGACGGCCGCGAACGATCTGATGTCCGTCCACGGGGACAACTTCGACTTCATCGGCTACTGGGTCAATTTCGTTCCGCATCATGAGATCGGCACCGCGTTCTACAAGTTCATCGAGAACGACGTCATGGGTATTGGCGACGCCAGCACGACGGGCACGCCGCTGTTCAATCTTCGTCCGGAGTTGGGGTTGGGCGGCGAGAATATCGAAGGCTTCATCATGATGTGGCAAATCAGCAACCCGATATGGCAGCCGGGCGACGGCGCCGACGCGGCCTTCACCCGCCTCGCGTTGGGCCAGGAGAACGAGCAT
>JADFHG010000065.1 GCA_022567365.1 Planctomycetota bacterium
GGCTGGAACATCCATTGGGTTCGTTGCGGTTGTCGGGGGGCGACTCGGGAATCCTCGGGATCATCCGGCGGCGCCGCGCCACGCCGTGCCCGAGCCGGCATGGCGTCTTATCGGTATCGGGGGCTACATCGCAAGCGACGCGAACCCCTAAATCGCTGATTGGGAATCAGCCCACTCATGCCGAACGCAACCTCTCCGTCGAACCACCCTCGGCACCACCCGCGGCCGCGCGACAGCGTTGCCATACATCGCGCAACTGCCGTGCGTCGCCGTCGGTTGCGGTGTGGATCCAGAAGACCAGACGATCATAGCGTTCATGGCGCTTGATCTCCGGATCCCTGCCCAAACGTTCGATCTGCGTCGGCGTGAACTCGCCGGCGGGCGCGCGAAGCTCGACGCGAATCGCCCGCGCGAGGTTGGTCACGATCTTGCCCGCCGGTTGTTCCTCTCCCGGCACGTTCAGCGTGATTGCGGTCCGCGTCTCGAAGGACAACTCCAGGCGACTCTGCATCTTCTTGAACCTCCCGATCAGGGCGGTCAACGTCGCGGGTCGCCACGCGATCTCCTGCGGCTTGTTGATCGATTGCTGCGCCAAATGCCATCGGAGTCCCTGCGATCGCCACGGCTTTGACGCCTCCGGATCGCCCTTCGCATCCTCGATTTGCACCACGTAGGCTCGCACCGCGTCTTCGAGGAATCGCTTGAACGCGCCCTTTGCGACGTCCTTGAAATCGCGCAGATAGAGGCGGACCTCCTGTTGGCCGTGGCCGACGAGGCGCATTCGAATTCGATTCCACGGCCCATAGATCGGCAGGTCCGTCCTTTCGTCGAGCGTCTTGACCTTCAGCCGCGTGAGCAGCCCGGACGGGGTAAATGTTCCCTCGGGCACGCGGAGCGCGACGTCGAGCAGGTCCTTCCCGCCGGTGAGCAGGTGACAAAACCATGGCACTGCTCCCTGGGCTTTGATCTCGATGCGACTACGGTGGTTCCAGTCGGCCGGATCGAGCCCGTTCGCATGCTCGATGGTCTCGACCAGCCAGATCAACAGCGCCGGATCCCATTCGACCGGGGCGCCCTTGCCGTCCACGTGATTGACGGTGTGCCACGCCCGGCCGTCGCGATCCCACGGCATTTTCACGTCGCGCCCGAGCGCCAGCGGGGCGGCCAGCTCCGCCTCGACCGACGCCTGACGCCCCGCATCGAAGACGCGTCGCTCCTCGATCGGTCCCGCTTCCAGCACGGGCGCGAGCGCTGCGCCGGTGTGCGAGTAGCACCCGTTGCCAATGGTCGGCGCTGCGTTCTGCTTTTTCGTCGCGCCGCTGCGCCGCGCTTTGTGCTCGGGTTGCGCGACGGACGCCGCGACCGTCTCGGGCGTACCCTCGACCACGATCCGTCCGCCGCCCTCGCCGGCCTCGGGACCGAGGTCGATCACCCAATCCGCCGTCTTGATGACGTCCAGGTTGTGCTCGATGCAGATGCACGTATTGCCCAGATCGACGAGGCGATGCAGCACTGCGAGCAGTTTTTTCAAATCGTCGAAGTGCAGACCCGTGGTCGGTTCGTCGAGCACGTACACGGTCTTGCCCGTAGACGGTCGCCCCAGCTCGGACGCCAGCTTGACGCGCTGGGCCTCGCCGCCGGACAGCGTCGGCGCGGATTGCCCCAACTGGAGGTATCCGAGTCCGACGTCGTCGAGCATGTTCAACATCCGCCGGACCTTCGGCACGTTCTCGAAAAGCTCGACCGCTTCGGTGACGCTCATGGCCAACACGTCCGCGATGCTCCGCCCGCGGAACTTGACCTCGAGCGTTTCGGCGATGTAGCGCTTACCATCGCACTCCTCGCACTTGACCCACACGTCGGGCAGAAAGTGCATCTCGATGCACCGCTGCCCCATGCCCTCGCACGCTTCGCAGCGACCACCCGCTCGATTGAAGCTGAACCGATTGACCGAGTAACCGCGAATCTTGCTGTCGGGGAGCTTCGCGAAGAGGGTTCGGATCTCGTCGAACAGACCGGTGTATGTAGCCGGATTGCTGGCGGGGCTGTTGCCGATCGGCGCCTGATCGACGTTGATCACCTTATCGACGAATTCAAGCCCGCTAATGCGTTCGTGACCGCCGGGCACGAGCCTCGCGCGATGAAGCCTGGCCGCCAGGGCGGGATAGAGGATCGACGAAACGAGCGAACTCTTGCCGCTGCCTGACACGCCGGTGACACACGTGAATCGACCGAGCGGGAAGGCTACGTCGATCTCCCGCAGGTTGTTCTCGCGGGCGCCGTGGATGACGAGCCAGTTGATGGGGGCCGAGGCGGCGTCTGCAATCGGTGCGTTTATGAATCGGCGAGACTCCGCGCGGGCTGACGTTTGCAACTCGGATCCGGCGTTCGCACGGGTTGAATCGGGCGACATCGCGCGAGCTGAAGCACGCGGCTCGGGGGAGGGGTCGATCTTGCGCGGTCGCGACCGGCGCGTGTCCGCTCCCTCACGGTCGCGGTTCGGATGGGCCGGCGCTCTTGTTTGAATCGAATCGGTCATCCGGGTACGATCGCTACTCGAGGTTCGATTGACGGCAAATCTCGGTCACAAGGGCGAGCATGTTGTGAGCGGCAACGCAGACGTTGAACAGCTTCGAGTGTTCATGAAACACTTGCTCAAGGACCTGCGGGCCCTCGAGCACATGATCGCCGAAGGGATGATCGAGTCGGGCGTGCGCCGAATCGGGGTCGAGCAGGAGATGTTCCTGGTGGACCGTGGCTGGCGGCCCGCGCCCGTCGCGTGCGAGGTTCTCGATCGACTTGACGACCCGCGCTTCACCACGGAGCTCGGTCTTTTCAACCTCGAGTTCAACCTCGACCCCGTCGTGTTCGGCGGCGATTGCCTGCGGCGGATGGAGAATCAGCTCACGGAGCATTTGTCGCGCGTGCGGGAAGCGGCCAAGGGCCTGGGCGCAGACATTCTGCTGACGGGTATTCTCCCCACCCTCGCCAAGTCGGACCTGACCCTCGACAACATCACGCCGAAAGAGCGTTATTTCGCGCTCAACGACGCCCTCAAGCGACTTCGCGGCGGTGCGTTCGACTTTCGCTTCTCCGGCACGGACGAACTCATCGTCAGGCACGACTCGGTCATGCTCGAGGCGTGCAACACGAGCTGCCAGTTTCATTTCCAGGTCGGTCCCGACGAATTCGCGCATCTATACAACATCGCGCAGGCGGTCGCGGGGCCGGTCCTCGCGGCGGCCACCAATTCCCCTTTGCTGTTCGGGCGCCGCCTTTGGAAGGAAACCCGCATCGCGCTGTTTCAACAGGCGATCGACACGCGTGCCCCCGACGACCACGTGGATGATCGCGCGGCGCGGGTCCATTTCGGAAATGGGTGGGTAAAGGAGACCGTGCTCGAGATCCTCCGTGACGATATCGCCAACCACCGCGTACTCTTCGGAATCGATATCGACGAGGATCCGTTCGACGCGATACGCGAGGGAACCGCGCCGAGGCTGCGAGCGCTGCAACTGCACAACAGCACGGTGTATCGTTGGAATCGTCCCTGCTACGGCGTCCTCGACGGCAAGCCTCACCTGCGGATCGAGAACCGCATTCTGCCGGCCGGCCCAACCGTGCTCGATGAGGTCGCCAATGCGGCGTTCTGGTTTGGCTTGCTCGCTGGGACCGCGAAGGCTTATGAAGACGTGTCCCGCGTAATGGCGTTCGACACCGCGAAGACGAACTTCCTCGCCGCCGCGCAGCTCGGTCTCGATACGCAATTGGTCTGGCTCGATGGGCGCCGCGCGCCGGCCGACGAGTTGATCGTCGAAGTGTTATTGCCCCTCGCGCAAAGCGGGCTCGAGGCATCGTCCATCGACACCGCCGATATCAACCGTTATCTGGACGTCATCGAGCGCCGCGTTCGGACCGGGCAGACCGGCGCGAAGTGGTTGCTCGATTCGTACGCCGATTTGAAGGACAAAGGGACCGAAGCCGAGCGACTAGTCGCGATTACGTCGGCCGCCGCCTCGAGACAGCTTACCGGAGAACCGGTTTGCAATTGGACACCGGCGCGCATCGAAGAGGCGGGCGGCAGGTTGAAGAGCTTCGTTCGCGTCGAACAGTTCATGTCGACGGAGCTGTTCACCGTACACGAGGACGAGGTGGTCGATCTCGTGGCCAACCTGATGGACTGGCGGAAGATCCGCCACGTGCTCGTTGTGGACGACCAGCAACGCCTCATCGGGCTGGTTTCCTATCGAGCCTTGTTGCGTTTTTTGGGTCAGGACGTGCCGCACGGCAAGGACCATCCCGTTTCGGTCCAGACGATCATGCAGAAGAACCCGATCACCGTCACACCGGAAACGCCGACCCTCGAGGTGATCGGGCTTATGCGACGTCACAGGATCGGTTGTCTGCCGGTGGTTCGCGACGAGCGACTCGTCGGAGTGGTTACCGAGAGCGACTTCATCGACGTCGCGGGTCAATTGCTCGAGGCGCGGTTGGGGGCGTCGTAGTGCGAAAACGCTCCGAATGAAACGAATCATCTCGACCATCGTCTCCGTCACTTGGTGCAGCGCGCCGTTGCTCGCCGGGGGCGTCGCGTCGTCCGCGACAGCCGGTCCCGAGTGGATCGCGACGGGTAGGCACGGGATGGTCGCCAGCGACTCCGCCGAGGCGTCGCGCGCGGGTTTGGAGATCCTCGAGGCCGGCGGCAACGCGATCGACGCGGCGACGGCGGTTTCATTCGCCCTCGCGGTGACGCGCCCCTACAGCACGGGGTTGGGCGGCGGCGGGTTTCTGATCGCCCGGTTTGCCGACGGACGGCTGGTCGCGCTCGACTTTCGCGAGACCGCGCCGGCTGCCGCCACGGCCGATATGTACGTGCGTGCCGAATCGCTCCGGAAGACAAGGGCCAGTCGAAACGGACATCTCGCGGTAGCGGTCCCCGGGCTCGTCGCCGGAAGATGCCAAGCACTAGCACAATACGGGACGTTGCCGCTCGGAAGGGTTCTGAGGGCAGCGATTCGCCTGGCGACGAACGGTTTTGCCATCGACGCCCATTTTGTGAAATCGAGCGGGGCGGCGTTGAGCGAGTACGAAACTGATCCGAAGCTGCTCGATCGTTGCGGCTACGTGTACCGAGTGCACTTGAATAACGGGCGGCTACACACTGTTGGACATACGCTCAGGCAACCCGCCCTTGCGAGGCTCCTCGAGGGCGTCGCGCGCGAGGGCGGAGATTTCTTCTATCGCGGTCCGGTTGCCCAATCCATCCAGCGCGAGATGCAGCGCGGCGGCGGGATCATCACGGCCAAGGATCTGGCTGAATATCAACCGCTAGCGCGGGAGCCGGTTGTTGGTTCCTACCGCGAATTCAAGGTGATTTCCATGCCGCCGCCGTCGTCCGGCGGGGTTGCCCTGCTGCAAGCGCTCAACGTGCTCGAGGCGTTCGACATGCGCGGTTTGTTCAGCGCGGACCGACCACTCGCGACGCACTACACGGTGGAGGCGATGAAGCACGCGTTCGCGGACCGGGCGCGTTGGTTCGGCGACGCGGATTTCGTACACGTGCCCGTGGGTCTGCTGACGTCGAAGGCGTACGCGAAGATTCTATCCGCTCGTTTGAGTCCGACGGGGATTGCGCACTGGGAGCAGTATGGCGTGCGGCAGTTGCCCGACGACGCGGGCACCAGCCATTTCTGCGTCGTGGACAAGTGGGGCAACGCGGTCGTGAGTACGGAGACCATCAACACGTCGTTCGGTTCGCTGGCGGCGGTCGAGGAGTGGGGGCTGATTCTCAACAATCAGATGGACGACTTTGCCGCCCGACCCGGCGAGGCCAACGCCTTCGGTCTCGTGCAGTCCGAGCGCAACGCCGTGGCACCGAAAAAACGCCCGCTATCCAGCATGAGCCCGACCATCGTGCTGAAAGACGATCGCCCGTTCCTGCTGCTCGGGGCGTCCGGGGGTCCGCGGATCATCAGCTCGGTGCTCAACGTGATGCTCAACGTGCTCGACGCCGGGATGACCCTCGAGGAGGCCGTCGCCGCGCCGCGTATGCATCACCAGTGGCAACCGAACGAGGTGTATTTCGATATGGCTCCCTTGAGAACACGCGTGACCGCGCTTGAAGCGCGGGGCCACGTCGTTTCCCAGCGGCGGCGCGGTGGCGTCATCCAGGCCATCCTGCGCGTCGGCGACAAGTGGGTGGGCGCGTCCGATCCGCGCAAGGGCGGTCGACCGGCGGGGTATTGACGCTTGTCCATTGGGCGGCGGCGTAGCGGTGATTTTCGTGGCGTCGCGGTCGAGGCACCGGGACGGCCGCCTTGGGAGCCTGTTGAAGGAGTAGCGGCCGCCCCCCGCGGCGGCCGTTAACAACCTGTTGAAAAAAGCTGATCTGCATGTGTGGCACCGCTTTTCAACGGGTGAAAACAGGTGTGGCACCGGCTAATAGCCGGTGATGAGACGGGCTATTAGCCCGTGCCACACTTTTTCAACAGGCTGTTCAGCGCCCAAGAACGCGGCGGCCCGAAGACAACCGACTGGAAAGTCGGTCCCACAGGAGTGGTTGTTCTTCAACAGGCTGTTGGCGAACGGCGAAGTAGGTTTGTTCGGGGCAGCGTTGACTAAACTACCTCGATATGCGACGCTCGGGATCGCACGCGGACGAATTAGAGTTGACACCGCAAATCGAACCGCCGCGCCCCCGGTTGGCCGGCATGTTCGGGAGACAAATCAATGCATCATACCGGTACCGTGAGTTGTGTGGGGATCGTGATGATCGCCGCGCCCGCTTCGATCATGGCGGACGACAAGACGGTCGAGTTCGACGACTATTCGCGCGCCGCGGAGCGCGCCGTCGATCAGTTGCTGTTGTCGATCGCGCGGTTGAAGACATATCGCGACGATGCCGTCATCGAAATGAAGACGGGCATGGCTTTTGGCCAGGACGCGCAGGAGGTCGGGTTCGCTTATGCGAAACCGAACCGTCTTCACATCCGCACCAACGACCACGAGGTCGTCAGCGACGGCAAGGAACTCACCGTGTACGTCAAAGGCATGCGACGCTACAAGACCGCACCGCTCGAAAAGGACATCGGCAAACAGATCGAGCAATACGTCGGCGGCGGGCGAATGGGGTTCGGCGTGTCCGAGATGTTTACGGCCGCGAACCCGAGAAAGTGGTTCGCGAAGCGATTCAAAGGGCTTGAGATCACGGGCAGGGAGACGATCGACGACGAGCGCTGCATCGTGCTCGAGGGCATGCTCGAGACCGACGCGATGGGGATGGTCGACACCGACGCACCCGTCGTCATATATCTGCGCGAATCCGACGGGCTCATCCGCCGCGTCGAGGTCGACATGCTCGACGCGATCAAGGCCCAGTTCGGCGGCGGCGATGATGACGACGACGAGTCGGAAACGCCGACGTTCTTTCCTTTCAAAGAATATACGGTGGTCTACGACGTGGTCGATATCGAGGTCAACCAGGCTATCGACGAAAGCGAGTTCACCTTCGACGCGCCGTCCGGCGCGAAGAAAGTCGACGAGTTCTTCGGCGGGCGCTGGCGTCACGTCGGTGACACCGCGAGCCGGTTCGAGCTGTCGGGAAAGGAAGCGCCGGATTTCGAGCTCGAGTCCGTCGACGGCGAGTCCATCACCCTTTCGGCGCTACGGGGTAGGATCGTCGTGCTCGACTTCCTGTTCGCGGGTTTCGGGAGGGGGGGGCGAGGCGGCACCATGCAGCTCGACATGCTCGACGAAGTGCGGCGCGACTACGAAGCGAAGGGCGTAACGCTGCTGGCGATCTACCCGGATTCGTCGGCGGACTCGCTCGTCGAACGTCTGAGCGAAGCGGGAATCGAGATCACGGTGGTCTTGGACCCGGATCGATCGGCGACGTCGGAGTATTTCTCGGAGGCCTTCGCCTCGGGAATCGTATTGGTCGGCAAGGACGGCGTCGTGCAAGGGCGATACGCCGGCTTTCTCACCGCGGATACGGCAAAGACGCTGCGATCGGACCTCGACAAACTGATCGAGGGGAAGGCGCTCGCGGGCGCGAAGCCGATGACCGAGGAGGAAATCGACGAAGCGACGGATCAGCGCGCGGCGCGGTTCGGGGGCGCAACAGCCGAAGCGCTCAATGAGGAATCCCTCGACGAGGCGTGGTCGGTGAAGGCGAACGCGTCGGCTGCGATTTCCTTTGGTGTCGGCGGCGGAGGTACCGTCACCAGCAGTGACGGTGCGATGTGGGTAAAGCACAAACGAACGCTGCGCCGCGTGTCGGCATCGGGAGAGGTCACGGCCGAGGTCACGATGCCGCACTATCCGACCGACCAGTTCGGCCAGAGCAGGACGGTGGTCGGGCGCGTCGGGCGCGGGCTCGGAATTGTGCACATGGCCACGATCCCGGGCGAGGAGGAGACGATGGGATGGCGCCCACCGAAAGGCGTCAAGCTGACCGCAAGCGATGAATCGGGCGACGAGGTTTGGACGCTCGAGTTCGACGTGAAGAACCAACAGGTTCCCCGCCACTTGGCGCTCGCCAACCTCGACGGTCGCGGCGACGACGAACTCGTGTTCGTCCACGAAGGGGCGGTGTGGATCATCGACGAGACGGGCGACGTCGTGGCCCGGAAACCGATGGTTGGACGGGTGCAGTGGCTCAAGGTCGAAGACCGTGACCGCGATCGCCGCGCGGAGATCTACGTGCGCACGCCGACAAAACTGATTCGCTACGACTATCGCCCACCGCGATAACGGTGCGTCAACGGGCTGTTGAAGAACAGGATATTTCTTGGGACAGATTCTTCGACGGGCTGCTGGCGAGCCATGCCTCGGGCTCGGCGGTGCTCGATGCGACGCGTTCGCGCTGACCCGCGGCGGCGCGTGCTTGTCGATCGGCTGCCGACTACGCTGCCGTTCGGTTTGCACGAGAGTCGAAGTCGTCTACGCCGATTCGCCGGTCCGGCATGACGCGGCGTCCAGTTGTTCGCGCCTCGCCTGATCGGCCGCCGCTTCGGCCGCCGCGGCGCCGGCTTCCGCTCGCTCCTTGGCCTTTCGAGCGTCCTCTCGTAGGAGTCGGGCCTCGCGCCGCGAGATGTCGGCATCGTCGCGTGCGATCCGGGCCTCTTCGCGGATACGGGTGATTTCCTCGAGCGCCCCTGCGACCGCTTCCTGCGCGCTCGCCGCCTGCGTATGGAGCTTCGCAATCTGCTCGAGCGACTCTCTCGCCAGGGCACAACGATCATTCACCTCGGCATCGAAAAACTCGGCGAGCCTCTGGACGCCGGAAGTGATCTGCTCGATCGCGTGCTTCGCCCCGTCGGGTGTACACGTCCGGTCGTTATCAGTTGAGACGTTGGGCGTCGGGTTGCCACACGCTGCCGCATCGTTGCACGCGTCGGTTGCAATAGCCACGTCGCCTTCGGACGCGGTCGTTGCGCTTGTTTCACCGTGATTCGGGTCGGTCGTGACCTCCGGTGTCACGGGCACGGCATCAGGTTCGTCGTTGCACGTCGGCGGTTCCGAAGGCTCGTCGTTGCACGACGGCGCTTCCGAAAGACCCTCGTTCGGCCGCGACGGCTCATCCACGGTTTGCCGCGCCTCGTCGACGGCGGTCTCCTCGGTTCCGGCGTTGCGATCTCCGGCTGCGGTTTCCTCCGTCGCAGCATTGCCATCAGAGACGGGTGTCTCCTCGGTCGCACTGGTGCCATCGCCGGGCATGTCGAGACCGGTTTGTGCGACGGAGGGAGGAGCGGAGCCGCCTTCCACGCGGACGGTCGCGTCGGATTGCTCGGGGTCGGTGGACTGCGCGGGTTGTTCGTGATCGGTGTTCTGCTCGGGTTGCGTGGGTTGATCCGGCTGCGCGGGAAGCGTCTCATTCGGCTGTACGCCCTCGGCTTTTTGTGCTTCCAGTTCGGAGGCGCGCTCAGGTTCCGCACCGACGGACGATCCCTGCGCGGGCTCCGTTTCCGGTTGCGTGCCGGCGGCGGCGGGTTCTTCCTGCTTCGAAGCCGTTTCGCCGCCCCCGACGACCGTCTCTTCGACCGTCGCAGGCTCGGATAACTCGACGTCATTGGCTGGCTCTTGGTCAGCGAGAGAGCGAACGGACGGAGGTTCTGCCACCACAGGGTGGCGGTAGTCGCGCAGAGCGTTATTACGACGATCATCGTGCAAACCGCAGTTGTTGCGACGATCGCCGGGTGGCGTCCGATCCAGTGTGCCATGCGCCGCCAGGCGTTGGCGGGGCGGGCGGAAATAGGTTCGTGGTTCAGGAAGCGTCGAATATCTGACGCGAGTTCGCCCGCGGACTGGTCGCGGTGCTCGCGCTGCAGATGATGACGAACATCATCAACGATTTCGCCGGCGACGTATGGATCATCCCCGAAGATCTGTGGTATCGATTCATGGGCGTCCTCGGTATCACCGGCGCCTGCGGCACGGTGGCGGTCCCGATCCTGCACCGCGTCTCGGCCATCCGCGTGCAGGACGAGACCCACACCGTGGATCTCTCGGCCACGATCAAGCTGGTCTGCCCCCGCTGCGGCAAGGAACAGCAACTCGCTCTGGGCCGCTCGCGGTGCGGAAGCTGCGGCCTGCGGATTCGCGTCGAGATCGAGGAAGAACACTGTCGCAACTGCGGCTACGTGCTATACAAGCTCGAATCGGCCGTTTGCCCCGAGTGCGGCACGCCGGTCGCCCAACCTACGCCTTTGAAATAGAGGCTTGACCCGCCGTACGAAAAGTGGCGAGCCGGGGCGGGGCCTGCGAACGAAGCAACCGAAGCGGGCGAGCGCCGCGGCACGACGCTCGCCCGATTGAGTGTTTTCCCGCGCACGCGAGGCGTTTCAGGAGCCGTACAGCGCGACGGCCTCGTCGGCAAAATCCCCGCGCAGTTTCGTCATCGCCCGCGCCTCGAGTTGGCGGATTCGCTCTTTCGAGACGCCGAACGTTACGCCGATGCTGGCGAGCGTCCGCGGCTGATTGCTCTCGTCGTCGAGCCCGAAGCGCTGCCGGAGGATGTTGCGTTCGCGATCGTCGAGCGTGCCCAACATGCGCCCGAGCGTCGCCCGGGCGACCGGGAGGAAGTCGTCTTCCGGCCCGTCGATC
>JADFHG010000066.1 GCA_022567365.1 Planctomycetota bacterium
GGCATTCACGCGGGCTGAAGCCCGGGAGAGGCGTTCGTACCAATCGGGAGCATCGCGCCAAGTCCGTGGCATCGCGCGGGCTGAAGCCCGGGAGAGGCGTTCGTACCAATCAGGAACATCGCGCCAAGTCCGTGGCATCGCGCGGGCTGAAGCCCGCGGCTCGGAGGAGAATCATAGTCGTAGGACATGTGAAACGCTGCGCTAGGCCCGCAGTCTTCACGCCGCCGCCGGGGCTAATCGGCGATGGCTTTCTCCAGATCATCGCCCCATTTGTCGGCGAGGACCGACGCGGTGACCCGTTCGGCCATTTCGACCGCGGCGTAACCCTCTTCGACGCTGGCCGCTCCGGGTGTTCCGTTCCTGACCGATTCGATGAATGAAGCGATCTCCGCGCGGAGCGGTTCGACTTGATCGACCATCAGCGGCTCGACCTTGATCATCGATCCGAAGTCCAGGTTTTGCATCTGGGAAAGGTCTTCGAAGTCGCGATCCTTTGCCATTCGAATCAGGTCGAGGTTGTCCGCCACTTTGATCGCCACACCGGATTTCTTCTGGTAGTCCATCGAGAGGTAGGCCGTCGGGCAGAAGACGCGGATTCTGCGCTCGGTCTTGAGGGCGAGTCGTGACGCCGTCAGGTTCGCAACGGTCCCGTTCGAGAAACGAATGCGGGCGTTCGCGACGTCTTCGTGGCGGCCCAGCACGTTCACGCCGACCGCGTCCACCTCATAATCACGGTCCCGCGCGAGGTGAAGGACGATGTCGATGTCGTGGATCATCATGTCGAAGACCACACCGATATCGGCGCTGCGGAACGTAAACGGGCTGATTCGGTGCGTCTCGATAAAACGCGGCACAACCTCCATACGCAGCATGGCCTGCACCACCGGATTGAATCGCTCGGAATGACCCACCTGCACGACGACGCCCGTTCGCCGCGCGGCTTCGAGGATCAAGCCCGCGGATTGGGTATCGGGCGCCAGGGGTTTCTCGACAAGCACGGCCACCCCGCGCTCGATGAGCGGGATCGCGGTCTCGCTGTGATAGACCGTCGGAACGGCAACCGTCACCGCGTCGAGTTCTTCGCAGACGCCATCGACTGTTTCGGCCGGTTGGCCGCCGAACTCGCGCGCAACCTCTGCTGCCCGTTTGAGATCTTTGTCGACGACGGCCACGAGTTCGCAGCCGTCCATTTGGCTGTAGACGCGCGCGTGATGCCGCCCCATACGTCCGGCGCCGATGACCGCGACGCGCAATGTCGTCCTGGTGTTCACACGGGTCTCCTCCGCCGATCAACCCAGTTCCGCGAACGTCGCCGTCACGGCCCTTGTCGTGCTTACGGCGACGCGCACGGGATTTGCCGATCCGGACAGGTCTCCGTTCCAGCGCACAAACCGCCACCCGGGATCCGCCTTGGCGAAGAGCTCGACAACGCCCGGCTCGCTTTCCGGCGGCGCGTCCTGAAGCCGGCTGACGACGCCGCCTCCCTCCACGTTGATCGTCAGGTCGTCCGTCGGGCGGTATTTCCAGCTAGCGCGACGTGCGGGATCGCGTCTGAGCGATTCGAGATACCTCCCGTGGCGGCCATGGGCGAACGAACGGAGCAGGAAATCGCAAAGATACACGACGTGGGAATTGACGTCCTTTTCGTCGAGGACGGCCTGCACCCGGTCTTGAATGGCGACACCGCTGAATCTCGCGCGTCGTGCGTAGATCCGCATGAAGGCGTCCTTGAGCGCGGCGATATCGTCTTGACTATAGCCGCTGCGCTGAAGTCCCACGCCGTTGACCATGCGCACCTCGCTCCTCGTTCCCCGCGCGGCGACGATGATCATGTATGGCGGTACGTCGGCGGGCACGCGTGTCATGCCGCCCACAAAGGCGTTCTTTCCGATGGTCACGAAGTGGTGGACGGCCGTGTGACCGCCGATGTTGACGTTGTCCTCGACGTGAACGTGGCCGGCGAATTGTACGTAGTTGGCGAAAATGCACTGGTTGCCGATCCGACAGTCGTGGGCGACGTGTGCGCCGACGAGCATGAGATTATCGTCGCCGATTTGTGTGATTCCGCCGCCGTTGCCGGTGCCCGGATGGATCGTCACCATTTCCCGGAAGACGTTGCCCTTGCCGATCTCGATCGACGTGCGTTCCCCTTCGTATTTGATGTCTTGCGGCGGCATTCCAATCACGGCGTGAGGAAAGACCTCGCAGCCGTCGCCGAGGGTCGTATGACCGACGACGATAGCATGGCGATGCAACGTGCAGTCATCGCCGAGCACGACGTCGGCGCCGACGACGCTGAACGCACCGACGGATACGTTTTGGCCGACCCGTGCACCGGGTTCGATGATTGCGGTCGGATGAATACTCACTCTTGGTCGATCCTCCCTTTCGGTTGCTTGCTTTCCGAATCCGTCAGGATGAACTTGATTTCGGCTTGGGCCGCGAGCTCGCCGCCGACCCGCGCCCAACCGATGATGTGCCCCGTTGTGGATCGGAGGTGCAGCGTCTTCGCCTCGAGCACGAGTTGGTCGCCCGGGCGCACCGCACGGCGAAACTTGACCCGGTCGAGACTGAGCAGGACGGCGACCTTGCCCTTGTGTTCGAGTTCCTGGCTGAGGAGGATGCCGCCGATTTGCGCGAGTGCTTCGATGATCAGGACGCCGGGCATGATCGGGTCGCCCGGGTAGTGCCCTTGGAAAAACTCTTCGTTGATCGTCACATTCTTGATGCCGACGATTCGTTTGGACCCTTCGATCTCGAGCACCTTGTCGATCATCAGGAACGGGTACCGGTGCGGCAGGATCCGGTGGATCATACCGATGTCGACGCGGGGCGGCGTGATCATCAAGGCGACCCGATCCCGGTGCGCCCGTTCTTTGACCAGGGCTCGAACGAGGGTGTGGTTGAGCGCGTGGCCGCTCTTGCGCGCGACGATGCGCCCCACGAGGGTCGAACCGAGCAGAGAGAGATCCCCGATCAAATCGAGAATCTTGTGCCGGACGCACTCGTCGGGGAAACGCAGGGTGTTGTCGATCGGCCCGTTCGGACCAAACACGATGACGTCGGAGAAATTGAGGTGTTTGCCCAGCCCGGCGGTACGCAGTTGGTCGGCTTCGGATTCAAGCAGGAACGTTCGGGCCGGCGCGATATTCGCCTCGAAAGTTTCAGGCGATAGCAGCAGTCGATAGCTCTGCCGGTCGATCGGGCTGTCCGGGCCGTAGTCCAGGTCGTATGAAATCTCGAGCGACTCGGACGACGGATCGAGCGGCGGAAGCGCGATCAATTCGGAGTCGCCATCGACGACGCGAACGATATCCGAGATCACGAACGGCTCCCGCGCAACCGGCTGTTCGCACAATCCGGCGGAGCGAAGCGCTTGGACAAAAGGCACCGAACTCCCATCGCCGCCCGGAATCTCGTTTCCGATGAGTTCGATCTCCAGGTTGTCGACGCCGAGTCCCGCGCAGGCGCTAAGGCAATGTTCCACGGTTTCGATCGAAACGGTTCCGTTCTTGAGCGACGTTCGCCGCGCGCGCTTCGCGACGTTCTCCACGCGAGCGGCGATGCGAATCGGAGGATTCCGGTCCGTGCGGACGAACCAGATGCCGGAATGTGGTCGCGCTGGACGGACCTTCATTCTGGCGAACTCGCTCGTGAAGAGGCCCTCGCCCTCGAGTTCTACGTCACGGGATATGGTATGCTGTAGTGGCAACACACGATCCCCATACCGCTGGTTCGCAGGTCGATCACGGGGCAATCCGGGCGGCGGCACGAATTCCGTTGGTCGCGAATACCCAAGCCCCATGCATCTTGCACCATAGTCCGCATCCTTCGATCCACCGGTTGTGCGTCACTTGGTGGATGCTTCATTCCGCTTCGCCTCCGCGGCCGATTGCGCCGGTTTGTTGGTCCCTTGCTTCGAGTACCGATCGTTCAATCGGGCGATCAACTCATCGGTGAGATCCACCTCGGGACTCCAGTATAGCACTTTCTGGAGAAGGATCTGGTTTTTCTGCCCTGCGGAGGTTGGGGCCGGATCGTTCGGAGATTCGTCCGCCGCGACGACCACGTCAATCCCCCGCTCTTCCGCGAGTCGACGGATTTCCGCCTTGATGTCGGTGAAAATGAGCTTGAGCGCCTTGGCCAGCTCGGCATCCAGCTTCCGTTGGCCGGATTCAACGAACCACTGCATTTCGAACTGGAGTTGGGCGATCTGCTTGCCGCGCTCCTCGTAGTCCGGCGTACCCGGCTTGAAGTCCCTGATCGCGAGCGTTTCCCGCTCGATACGATCACGGAATGACTCGCGGGTCTCGTTGAACTGGCGCCGATGTACCTCGAACTCGGCTTCCAGATCCTTCGTGCGGGCGTATTTCTCGTGTGCCAATGGTACGTTGACCACGGCCACCTTCGGCGAACCCGACGACGGCGGGCCGCCAAGCACACACGTCGCCCAAAGACAAGTCATTATCGTATTCATCGCTTCACCTGCTCGTACTCCCGGACGGAAACCACCCGTATTGTCGCAAACCGGCTGAAATAGGCAATCCCCCTGAGCCGGTGACACCTCGCGATGCCCATTGGTGGTGCGTCAGGCTTCATTGCGCGGGTTATAAAAGACGTCCGTCGCCACACGCGAGGTTCCGAGTCAGCTTGGCGCTGGCAAGCCGGTTTGCCCCTCTCCACGGCGACGCGACATGGGCCAACGAATTCGCCCGCGATCGCCGGGCACCTCCTTACGGTCGCGGTTCGGACAAGATGCAGACAGCGTAACAAACTACACTAGAACGACGTTCCGATCGAGAAACTCAGGAACCGCGTCTCGTCGCCCGCCTGCTGTGAAATGGGGGCGGCGAGCGCGAATTCAAGCGGAATCGGACCACCGAACATCGGCAGGTTCAGGGTCAGACGCACGCCGGCTCCGATCGCGGCCCGCAGCCCCGACTGCACCGTACCGGCATCCAGGAAGACCAAACCCTGTATCGTCTCGCCGTACAGCGGGAACGTGTATTCGCCGCCCACGAGCAGCATGAAGTCCCCGCCGATGTTGTTGTCATCCAGCCCGTCTCGCGGTCCCACGCCGCGGAACTCGAACCCGCGAAGCGAGCCGATCCCACCCGCGTAGAACCGTTCGAAGACCGGGGCGTCACCCACGATAAAGCCGAGATTCGCCTTGAGGTGCAAGACCGTCTTGCGGTTCAGTATGTCGGTGCGAAGGGTGATGTGACGGGTATAGCCCGCGGTTACTTTGCCGAATCCGTAGTCCCCGCCGAGAACGCCGGTCTGTTCGTAGCTGAACCGCCACAGATCGCCCGACGTCGGCAGCAGGCGGTTGTCCGTACGATTGCGAACCAGAGACACCTTGGCGCTGGTCAGTAGGTTGGAGCCCTCCGAATCACGAATCTCACGAGAAGCGAACAGGTCGATGTCGTCGGCCGACACGCTCTCGATGCGAAACGCCAGTTCCCCGGTCCACCCCTGCAACCGACCTCGGTCAAAGGTCTTGCCGAAACTGAGCGTTACGCCGGACCGTTGCTCCTGGTATCCGTCGCGACGCCGGGAGAACAGATAGCCACTTGCGTCGAAGCGAATCGGGCGATCGAAGAGATACGGCTCGGTAAAGTCGATGCGAAAGCGGCTGACATCGGTGCCCGGCTGCAGCTCGATGCGCATGCGCTGACCCGCACCGAAGAACGAACGGAGCTTGACCAACTCGGAGAAACTACGGGGCTTGTCGTGCAGGTCGAAGTTCTTGAGGTCCAGGTTGATCGATCCCACCAGACCGGCGTTGCTCGTCACACCGAGGGCGAAATTGAAATCGCCGACTCGGTCGGCCTCTTCGACGTCCATGATGATGTCGCGCACCTCGGGATCGTCGCCGACGGGTACGACCCGCGCGGAAGTGAAGATCCCCGTCTGACGGAGTCGGTCCTCCGCCTCCTTCGCCTTGGTCATGTTGACCAGGTCAAACGGCGGATACAGGTCCAGTGCGCGGCGCACGACTTTGTCCTTGGTCCGGTAGTTGCCCCGTACGACGATCTCGCCAACGCGAAATTGGCGACCCTCGGTGATCTCCATCGTCAGTTGCACCAAACCGGGTTCGTCGGAGAACGTCCGCAGAGGGCGGACCGTCGCGTATATGTAGCCGTATTCGCGGTATTTGCGCTGAATCGCCGCGGCGTCCTCCGCCACCACGGGCCGCCGGACGAACGCGCCGACCGCCGATTCCATTTCGGCCGACAGTTCCTCACTCGAGAAGACCGTGTGGCCCGTCAGGCGAATGCGCTCGATCGAATATCGCGTGCCCTCGGCGATTGTAAAAACGAGAATCAGATCGCCTTCCTTCTCGCCGAACTCCCGTCGATAGCTCACCTTCGCGTCGAGGAAGCCATGATCACGGAAGTAGCTCCGCAGCCGCGCGACGTCCGATTCGACCCTGTCTTCGTCGTACACGCCCTTTCGGATGATCCACCACGCGGGACGCGTATCGATCCGGCGGATCAACTCGCGGTGTCCGAACGCCGTTGCACCTTCGAACCGCACCTCGCGAATCCGGACCCGGGATCCCTCCTCGATGACGTAGACGATTTCACCGCTACCGCGGACTCGGTCCTCCTCGAACGTGACGACGACGTCACCGTGTCCACCTTCGCGGTATACGGCCGCGATGACGCGTTGGCCCTGACGGACCGCGAACATGTCGACCGGTGTGCCCACCGAGAGCCCGACGCGCGACAATAAATGGGCATCGCTGTAGCGGCTGTTACCGTCGAAGAGGATCGCCGTGATGGTCGGTCGTTCCCGCACCGAAAACGTGACGCGAACGCCGCCCGCCACCGGATCGGTGCGGTAGCGGACCGTGAGAAACCTGCCGGTCCTGAGAAGTCGCTCGACGGCGGCGTCCGCCGCCGACCCCGCGAACGGCGTGCCGACGTCGATCCGAGCGACGCCGCGCGCAAAGACCTCACCCGTTTGATCGAGCCCTTCGAAACGGACCTCGCGCACTTCCGGCTGGTCCGGCTGTTGCGCCGAGACCGGAGCCGGTACGCTAAGCAGGAGGGCCGATACGCATAACAAGCCCCATGGCCCGTATCTTTGCCGCTTGCCGGATATGAAAATCAACTCGGTTTCCTGACCGCACCAAGAGAATCGTTCGCCGCGACCGCGCCCACGTCCGTTCCCGTGCCCGTGTTTGGCGATCCTTTCGCCAACACGCGGTAGTCGCGATGTAGCGTCCACCCCCCGTGGCGGACGTGGGCGTGCGAAACGCTCCCGAATTTCCACGGCCGCCGCGGGGGGCGGCCGCTACGCGCCGACATGTACGCGACCGCGCTCGCGACGCCGGCAGCATACCCGATCGGAGCGCCTCCGGCAAAACGCGGGTAGGCTCCCTCAAAAAGGGACGTCGCCGTCGTTGTGATATCCGACCGGTTCCGGCGCCATCGACAATGGGGCGAAGCGCGTGATCCTGCTGTCAAAGCTGAGCTCGATGGTATCCGTTGGGCCGTTCCTTTGCTTGGCGATGATCAGGTCGGCTTTGCCCCGGACGGACTCATCGTCGCGGCGATAGTATTCCTCGCGGTGGATGAGGAGCACCACGTCCGCGTCTTGCTC
This sequence comes from Planctomycetota bacterium, assembly GCA_022567365.1. Classification (GTDB taxonomy): domain Bacteria; phylum Planctomycetota; class Phycisphaerae; order UBA1845; family UBA1845; genus JADFHG01. The sequence goes on from JADFHG010000066.1 coordinate 7,612, forward strand.
GATCGCCCCTGATTCCCGTAGATCGCTCATGATGGGGCGTTTGTCCTGACGTCCCTCGGCCATTCGGTTGAGCTGGGCCATTGCGATGATCGGAATGCCGAGTTCGCGCCCGAGACTCTTGAGCCCGCGGCTGATTGCGGCAATTTCCGCCTGCCGGGATTCGCTCTTGGGCGTGTACATGAGCTGGAGGTAGTCGATGAACAGGGCCTCAATGCCATGCCGTTGCACAAGGCGACGCGCCTTGGACCGGACCTCCATCACCGTCATGCCGGGCGTGTCGTCGACGTAGAACGGCGTTTCTTCGAATTCGCTGCAGGTCTGCAACAAGGTATGCATCTGCGCATCGGACACCATCCGGCGGCGGACGAGGTTCGAGTCGATTCCCGCGCGGGCGCACAACACCCGTTGGGCCACCTGGTCGTTGCTCATCTCCATCGAGAAGAACGCGACCGGTCGACGCTCCTCATGCGCCGCGTGCACGGCCATCGCCAGCCCCAGCGCGGTTTTGCCCATCGACGGACGTCCGGCGAGCACGATCAAGTCCCCCGCCTGAAACCCACTCGTGAGCTGGTCGAGCACCGGGAACCCGGTCGGAAGACCGGTACAGATACCGCCGTCCTTGAGTTCGATCTGCTTGGTCAGACGTTTCAACGACTCGGACAGCGCGGTCGCCTTGCCGCTGATGCGACGTTCGGTCACCGTGAACATGCGCTGCTCGGACCGGTCGAGGATGTCGCGTGCGTCATCGATCGCGGAATACGCATCGGAGGCGATCTCGCCGACGCACTGAATCAGGTCGCGCAGCATCCCCTTGTCGCGGACGATGCGGGCGTAGTATTCGGCATTGGCCCAGTCGGCGAAGCTTTCCGCCAATTGGATCATATAGGATTCGTCGCCGACCTCTTCGAGAAGATTGCGGCGCCGCAGCTCGTCGGAAACGACGATCAGGTCGATGACCTTCGAGGGGTCGTCGTACATATCGACGAGCACCTCGAAGAGCCGGCGGTGGGCCGGGAGATAGAACCACGAGGCATCCTGCCGCCCAATGATCGGTACGACCTCGCCGATCGCGTCGCGGTTCATCATCATCGAACCGAGCAGCGCCATCTCGGCGTCGAGATCCTGCGGCGGGATGCGGTCCGTGGGCTTAGGCGTTGTCGTCGGTGTCCGACGAGCCGGTTCCGTCACCATCCGAGCCTGCCTCCTTGCCGGCTAGGGCTTCTCCGCCCTCCGATTCCTCGCCTTCGATCAGCTCGCGTACCACCCACACCTTGACCGACGCATGAAGGTCGTCGGCAAGTCTGATGTCGACGACGACGTTGTCCAGCGTTCGAATCGGGTCCGCCAAGAGCACCTGATCGGGCGACACCGCGTGACCTTCTTCGTCCAAAGCCGCGGCGATATCCTTGCGACCGACGGAACCGTATAGTACGCCGTCCTCGTTTGCCCGGGCCTTGATGGTGACCTCGACGTCCGCTAGACGCGCCGCTATTCGCTCGAGCATGGACCGTTCCGCCGCGCGCTCGCGCTCGGCCTCCTTGCGGGCCTCGGCAAGGGCACGGATGTTCGCGTCGGTCGGTTCGACGGCGAGTCTTTTGGGGAGTAGGTAGTTCCGCCCGTAACCGGCGGCAACGTCTACAACGTCACCGACGATACCGAGCGGGGACACCGTCTTTCTCAACAATAACTTCATCGGCTGGACTCTCGATCGTATTCGCAGCGCGCCGTGCGCGGTTCCTCTAAAGCGTGTTCACTTCGTCTTGGGCACGCCCTTCGTATCATATCATCACGCGGTCGCCGACGCGACCATCGGAAAACGGAAAACGAGGTCCGTGACCGTTTGGGCGGCGTCCAAACGACCCCGGAGGAGTCCATAGCGTTTAGCCACGGGCGTAGACCCGTGGGACAAGGTGATGGAAACACGCGAGCCCCAAGCGGGCGACACATGATTGCCGGGCATCTTCCGTTGTCGCAGCGTGGCTGCCGCCCCTCCGGGGCTTGGGGACCGTGCCGCGACGCATCCCACGGGCTTACGCCCGTGGCTAAGTTCTACCGCCCCTCCGGGGCTGCCTTCCGGCGTCCCTTTCGATGTGGACAAACCCAATCGCCGTGCAGGACCGTCTGGTCCCGCTTGATCGCTGACGGACCACCTGGTATCATCGTACGGTTTTTCTTCAGGCTGCTAGGTAGGGGCCTCTGGACATTTGCCCGCGGAATGTGGTAGCATGCCGTTGCATCTCAATCTGTCATAGGAATCACGACCATGACCATCATCGCCAAGCATAGCCTAGCCGTCGCAATCATCGTCGGCGGTTTCGTTCTGGTGACATCGACCGCGCAGGGGCAGGAACGGCTCGAATGCGGGACCGTGCTGACCCAAGAGGACGTGGCGTACGTGCGCGCCATGATCGATGCTGGGATGTACGACCTTCCCGCGACGGCAGGGAGCGAGACCATCGTTGTTCCCATGACGATGCACGTTGTACGCGACAGCAGCGGCAACGGCGGGCTCGACGAGGACCGGGTGGCGGAGGCGCTTTGCGACGTCAATAATGCCTTCACCGACGCCGGAATTCAGTTTTGCCAGCCGAGCCCGACGCGCTATATCGACAACGACGATTTCTACGAGAATATTGACACGAATGCAGAGATCGACGCGTTGCGCCAAACCGACCCCGTACCTGACACGATCAACGTGTATTTCACGGAAAGCCTCGCCAATGAGACCGCGTGCGAAACCCCCCCGTGCCAGCTTTGCGGGAAATCGTCCCTTACGAATAGCCCTGTCCAAGGGATCGTGATGGCGAATGGTTGCACCGCCACGGACGACAACCACTCGACATTTCCGCACGAGGTTGGACATTACTTCGATTTGCTCCACACGCACGAGACGGCAAACTGCCCAGAGTGTGCGAACGGCTCAAATTGTTCGGCTTGCGGCGACTTGCTCTGCGACACACCGGCCGACCCGAAACTCGGCACTGGTAACGTAAACACGAATTGTGCATATACCGGCAACGAAACCGACTCGTGCAACAATGATCCGTACGCGCCCGATCCGGCGAACCTGATGTCGAATTCACGCAAAGCGTGTCGAACGTCGTTCACTGCGGCCCAGGACAATCGCGCCCTTGCGACCCTGCTGAATTTGCGTCCGGAACTCGTTCACGGGAGTTGCCCCGTAAGCTCCGAACAAGCCAAGCTGACCGCCTCCGACGCGGCGGAGTATGTGGAGTTCGGAGCCTCCGTCTCCGTGAGTGGCGATACGGCCCTGGTTGGGGCGGCGTACGACGACTGCGCGGCGGGAAACGAATGCGGATCTGCATACGTCTATCGCTTCAACGGAACCTCCTGGGTCGAGGAGCAGAAGCTGACCGCCTCCGACGCGGCGGCGAATGACGAGTTCGGGCGTTCCGTCTCCGTGAGCGGGGACACGGCCGTGGTGGGGGCGTTCTGGGATGACTGCGCCGCGGGCGCCAGCTGCGGATCGG
>JADFHG010000561.1 GCA_022567365.1 Planctomycetota bacterium
GTACTTGGGCATGACATCTCGGGCGGAAACACGGCTCTGGGTGCGCGGCGGACGTATCTATTCTCTGCCGGGTGATTCCTTCTTTTCGGTCTTCGGTTCGGTTTTCTTGGATTGCGTCGTTTCCGCCTTCTTGCCCGACTCGCTCTTCTTGGAATCGCCGTCCTTTGACGACTTGGATTCCGCGGCTTCCTTTTCCGCCTTCGCGCCCTTCTTGTAGCTCTCGCTGCGATAGTCGGTCTGATAGAAACCGGACCCCTTGAAGATGACGCCCGCGCCGATACCGATGCGGCGTATGACCGGCGCGCTGTTGTTGCATTTGGCGCAGTCGGTCCGTATCTTGCGCTTCGTCTTCGCGGTGATCGACTGGAAGAGCTCGAAGACCCGCTCACACTTCGTGCATTCGTATTCGTAGGTCGGCATGGTCGCGCGTGCTCCGGGGCTATTGCGTCTTGCGCTCGTTCGCATCCGCATCCGAATCCGGCGTATGGTCGGCCTTCGAGACGATTACCCTCGTCGGTCTCAGCACGCGGTCGCGCAGGCGGTAACCCTTTGCAACCTCCTCCAGCACCGTTCCGGGGGGGTGATCGTCGCTTGGCCGCTGCATCAACGCTTCGTGGATGGACGGATCGAACGGCTCGTGGAGCGCGCGGATCAATTCGAGACCGTGGTCAACGAGCGCCTTCCTGAAGTTCTCATGGATCAAGCGCTCGCCGTCAAGCACCGACGCCACGTCCGTCGCCTCGACACCGGCCGCCAGCGATCGCTCGAAATCATCGAGGACGCCCACGAGTGATTTCATCAACTCGGCATTGGCGTAGCGGATCGCCTCGGAGCGCTCGATGGCCGTTCGCCGCTGGAGGTTCTGAAAATCGGCCTTCGCCCGCAGCAGCCGATCCTCCAACTCCGCCACCTTGCCCCTCAGCGCGGCGGTATCGTTTATGTCGCAACACGTCGCCTCGCCACCTTCCGCTTGTACACCGTTTGCGCCACCGCCCTGCTCGCACGGAGCTGCCTCAGCACCCCGCTGATCGTCCACGGCCTCTTCGGTCGGCGCCTCGGCGGCGGAAGTTTGTTGCCCTTCGGGTTTTCCGCTTGTCGCTGGGGAACGTTCGTTCATGGTCCTTGCCCGCCTAAGTACTTCATCAACTTCTCGAAAAACCCCTTCGATTCCGGAAGGACGCGCTTGTCCTCGGTCTTCGCGAATTCGCGCAAGAGATCGGTTTGGTTCTTGTTCAGTTTCTTGGGGATCTCGACGACTATCTGCACGATCTCGTCGCCGCGCCTTCCGTATCGAAGGTCCGGCATCCCCAGCCCCCGCAAACGAAACATCTGCCCCGGTTGCGTCCCGCGTGGAATCGACAGCTCGGCCTTTCCGCTCAACGTCGGCACGTCGACCTTCGCCCCGAGCGCCGCCTGAGTGAAACTCACCGGCATTCGGCAGACGAGGTCGTCTTCGTGCCGTTCGAGAAACGGATGCGGTTCGACGCGGACGTAGCAATGCAGGTCGCCCCGGTGCAGCCCTTCGCTGTCCGGTTCGCCTTCGCCGCGGATTCGAATCGCCTGACCGTCGTGAATACCGGCCGGTACCTGAACGGTGACGATTCGCCCCTTCACCCGCCGCCCGCTACCGCGACACGCCGTGCAAGGGGTAACCACGAGATTGCCGCGTCCACGGCAAGTCGGGCAGGTCGTAATGACCCTGCCGAAGAGAGCCCCGAATCCGGAAGATTGTTCGACCTGTTTGTAACCGCCGCAGGTTTCGCAGCGGCGCAGCTCCGAACCCGGGGCGGCACCGCTGCCGCCGCAGTCGTCGCAAAAATCGCGTCGCTCGAACTCGATGGACCGCTCGATTCCGGTGGCCGCTTGGGCCAGCGAGATGGAGACTTCCGTCCGCAGGTCCGCCCCACCGCGCGATCGCGCCCCGCCGCCGAAGATGTCCGTGAACATCGAGAAGATATCGCCGACGTTCATGTGGGCGTAGTCGTGTACGCCGACACCGGTCAAACCCTCATGACCGAACTGATCGTATCGTGTTCGTTTATCCGGTTCCGACAGGACCTCGTAGGCCTCGGCGGCCTCCTTGAATTTGGATTCCGCGTCGGCGTCTTCCCTGTTGCGGTCGGGGTGATACTTGTGCGCGCTGCGGCGGTATGCCTTCTTGATCTGCTCCGCTGATGCATCGCGCGACACACCGAGGACGTCGTAATAGTCTCGTTTGACGTTCGCCAAGAGGGTCACCCTGTTTTGGCATCATCGGGCGCGTGGGATTCGCGGTCGGCAATCTGCCGCGATTGTGTGAGAAGGGGGCGGGCACTCGCACCCGCCCCCTCAATTGGCATTACTGATCCGGATCCT
>JADFHG010000067.1 GCA_022567365.1 Planctomycetota bacterium
CGAAGTCGGAATCACATGGATCCTATTCAACTATCCACAATGCTCGCGCAGGATTGGTCCAACTACCGGGTGATGGTTTCCGGCGCCTTGGGGTGCCTCATCGGACTGGCGGGGCTCTATCTCCTCATGCGGTGGCTCGGGCGCGCGAGGCTCGACGCCGCCCGCAACGAGGCGGAGCGCGTAACCTCGGCAGCGAAGACCGACGCGGACATAGTCCGCAAGAAGGCCGAAGTCGACGCCAAGTCCGAGTTCGTCGAGAAGCAGGAGGCCCTCCGCAAGGAATCGAACGAAATGCGGGCGGAGCTCAAGGAAGGCGAAAAACGCCTGGCGAAACGCGAGGACAACATCGAGGGCAAGCTCGATACGTTGGCCACCAAGGAACGCAACCTCGAACAAGCGGAACGGAAGTTGGGCGATCGTAAGACGGCCCTCGAGAAAAAGGAGAAGGAGGGCGAGGATCTCGTCATCGCGCGGCGAGAGGAACTTGTTCGCGTCAGCGGGATGAGCCTCGTGGAGGCGAAACGCGAACTCCTCGAAAACTTGAGCATCGAATTGGAGCATGAAGAAGCGGTCATGATCGAAAAGTCGGTCGCGACCGCAAAGGACGAGGCCGAAAACCGCGCGCGAGAGATCACCTTGACCGCGATTCAGCGCTTCGCAGCGGAGCATACCAGCGCGAGCACGGTGTCTACCGTTGACATTCCCTCCGACGAGATGAAGGGCCGCGTCATCGGTCGAGAGGGACGCAACATCCGCGCGTTCGAGCGCGCGACCGGTGTCGACGTCATCGTGGACGACACCCCGGGAGTCATCCTGGTCAGCGCGTTCGACCCCGTACGCAAGGAGATCGCCCGACGCGCACTCGAAAGTCTCATCCAGGACGGGCGGATTCACCCGGGGCGCATCGAGGAACTCGTCGAGCAAACTCGCAAGGACGTCGAGCGCGACATCATCGAAACAGGCAAGGCCGCGTCCGTCGAAGCCAACGTCGGCGGGCTCCATCGAAAACAACTCGAACTCCTGGGTCGGCTCAAGTATCGCACGAGCTACGGGCAGAACGTCCTTCGGCACAGCCTCGAGGTGGCGTTCCTCTGCCAGGCGGTCGCCGACGAACTGGGGCTCGACGGGCGGCTCGCGCGCCGTTGCGGCCTGCTTCACGACATCGGCAAGGCCATCCCGCACGACGCCGAAGGCAGCCACCCGAAGCTCGGCGCCGATTTCTGCAAACGGTTCAGCGAGCGCCCCGAGGTTCTCAACGCCATCGAGGGGCACCACGGCGACATCCCGGCCACCAACCCATACACGGTCATCGTCATGGCCACGGACGCGATGAGCGCCTCGCGACCCGGTGGGCGGCGAGAGTCGCTCGAACGCTACGTCCAGCGTTTGCAGCAGCTCGAAGAGATTGCCAAAGAACATCCGGCGGTACGCGAGGCCTACGCGATCCAGGCGGGGCGCGAGATTCGGATCATCATCGACGCCAAACGGGCCGATGACGCCATGGCCGCCAAGATCTCGCGCGATGTCGCGGCTAAAGTCGAGAAACAGATGACCTACCCCGGGGAAATCCGGGTCACGGTCCTCCGCGAGGTCCGCGCGGTTTCTATCGCCCGATAATCACTAGAGCGGAGTTCCTTATTGTGTAGCGGCCGCCCCCCGTGGCGGCTGTAGGATCCAAGGGGTGTTCGATCTTTCGCACGCCACACAACAACGGGCAACGCTCCAGTCGTTCGTCATTCGTGAAGTGAGGGATGGGATTCGATCCAGCGAGCCGGCTTGCCCGGCAAGCGGGTTGGCCGGTGCCAGTAGGTGTCCAGGGGAAACTTGTTTGCCCGTGCGTCAAACTCGCTCCGCATGGGCGGGCCGGCGGTTGCCCATGGCACCCATCCCTCGGTTAATGTGTGTCGGGCTGCTCGGCACCCGCCCGACGCTGCACCCCAGCGCCGGGCGGACCCAAAGGTCTTTGTGCGGCATTGACGTGCCGCGAGAACAGCGATGGAACTCAAGCTTCTCTGCGTTGGAGACGTCGTCGGCTCGCCCGGACGCCGCGCGCTCAAGAACGGGCTTGCCCCGCTCGTCGCCGACCGGGGGATCGATTGTGTCATCGTCAACGCGGAGAACTCCGCGGCCGGTTCCGGTCTGACGGCGGATCTCTACGAGAAGATCGTATCCTATGGGGCGGACCTTATTACGCTCGGCGACCACATTTACCGACGTCGCGAGATCATCCCGGTCCTCGAACAATCAGACCGCATGGTGAGACCGGCCAACCTCCCCACCGGCGCGCCGGGGCACCAGTATGCGATCTGCCACACGCGCGTCGGCCACGACGTAGCCGTGGTCTCGATCATGGGGCGCTTGTTCATGAAACCGCTGTACGATTGCCCGTTCGCCGCCGTCGACCGGGTGCTCGCGCGTATCGACAAGAGCGTCAGGATCGTCGTCGTCGATGTGCACGCGGAGGCAACGAGCGAGAAAATTGCCATGGGGTGGCACCTCGACGGCCGCGTGAGCGTCCTCTTCGGCACGCACACCCACGTCGCGACCGCCGACGAACGCGTCCTCCCGCGGGGAACCGCCTACATCACCGACGTGGGCATGACCGGTCCGTACGATTCGGTTCTCGGGCGAGACAAACAACGCGTACTCGGCTGCATGATCAGCGGAGTGCCCATTTCCCTCGACGTCGCCACTGACGATGTGCGGCTGTGCGGGATCATCGTCACCGTCGATACGACGACCGGCAATGCCCGCTCGATCGAACGCGTATGCGTCAAGGATCTTGATGCCTGCCCATGAGTCCGAGAATGAATGAGCAACAAGAACCTTCGATCGATGCGCTCATACGGGGGTGCGAGGCGGGCGGGGTCTACTCCCCTAACGAACTTCGCGAGAGACTGAAGCTGGGGCGCCCCTTACGGGTCAAGCTCGGTATGGACCCGACGGCGCCGGACCTGACGCTCGGGCATACGGTCGTGTTGGGCAAGCTTCGACAGTTTCAGGACATGGGACACAAAGCCGTCCTGATCATCGGCGACTATACCGCCAGGATCGGCGACCCGACCGGACGTTCCAAGACCCGCCCGGCGCTCACCGAAGCGCAGATCGATGCGAACGCGCAGACCTACCTCGATCAAGCCGGCAAGGTGATCGATCTGTCCGAGGAGAAGCTCGAGGTCCGTCGAAACAGCGAGTGGCTCGCCGGACTTAGCTTCGCCGACGTGATTCGCCTGATGAGCCAAACGACCGTCGCACGGATGCTCGAGCGCGACACCTTCGCCATCCGTCAAAAACAGGGCCGGGAGATTTACCTGCACGAGCTGCTTTACCCGATCATGCAGGCCTATGACAGCGTCGTGATCGAGGCGGACGTCGAACTCGGCGGGACCGATCAGACGTTCAACAACCTCTGCGGTCGCGACTTTCAACGCGCCGCCGGTCAACCACCTCAGATCGTCATGGTCATGCCGCTGCTCGTGGGGACCGACGGCAAGGTCAAGATGAGCAAGTCGACGGGCAATCACATCGGGATTACCGATCCTCCGTCCGAGATGTTCGGAAAGGTGATGAGGATCCCGGATGAAACGATGCCGGACTACTTCCGACTCGTGACCGACTTGCCGCCTGACGAAGCCGCCGCGCTTTGTGATTCGTCCATCGCCAACCCGCGCGACACCAAGGAACGGCTCGCGAAGGAGATTATCACGCGGTTCCATTCGGCGGACGCAGCCGACGCGGCCGCGGCCGAGTTCAAACGTGTGCACGGTGGAGGGCGCAAGGGCGGCTTGCCGGACGAGATACCGGAGATGGTCGTTCCGGCGGAGATGATGGCCGACGGCACCGTCGCCACGATCGACCTGATCACGCATTGCGGTTTCGCGAAGTCTCGAGGCGACGCGCGTCGTCTCGTGGCACAAGGCGGCGTGCGCTTGAACGGTAAAACCCTGGACGATCCCCTGAAGACGCTGCCGATCAAGACCGGCGACGTGCTCCAGCGCGGAAAGCGGCAGTTCGTCCGGTTGGCGATCGGAGCGTGATCATGCCCATTGCGACCCCGCGCGAAGCCGACCGCGCATGAGAATCCCACACGTTCAACACGCCGAGCGATTCGTCGGACTGTTCGTCTTCGACTTCGGCACCCATGTCTCGGTCGGATATACCGCGGCGGAGATCGCAATCCTGAAGGCAACCGAAGCCCACGCTTCGGGAACCGCATTCGAGATCTATCGCGTGACCGAAGCCGGAGGATTCGAGCTGCGCGGCCTGACCGACGAACGCCTCCATGCGCGCGAGGCAATCTGTTTTCTACGCGCGGAAGCGTTGCACGCTCGACGCGACTATGCCGCGCTGCACGACGCCGCGAGGAATCGACCGATCGCCTGCCGGGCGGAACTCGCGCTCGCGACCGTGCAATCCTTCAAGCCCCCGCACGCGACCGCGCTCATCTACCCGGTGGCGGCGGCCCCGGCGGTCTCCGGTTGGCTCGCCGACGTGGGTTTGGACGGGGGCGACACCGTGATCGCCGGCGCAGACGTCTATCGCAGCTTCCTGGCCGACGGCGAAGTGCAGTTCCCGAGCGAGGTGCTGCCGAGTCAACTCGACTATTCGGATCGGTCGGCCGAGCAGGTCATGCGGACGGTCGACCTGCCCGTGCAGCGATGACCGGAGGCAATGGGCCGGCCGGTCAGGTTCTTGCTGCCGACGGGATTGGTACGAAATCGTCCGAGGCACGCGAGCCAGGGGTCCATCCGATCAAGGTCACCAATTTGGCGTTGAGCCGAGGTGTACCGATCGGGGTCAGTCCCCCACCCTTCCGCTACGCTCAAGGATTGGGCACCCGCGGGATAACTGAGTTCGATCGCCCAAAAACGCCCGGGAGCACGGAGCGGAATCTGGAGTCGGCGCCATCCACCGGACTTGCAACCATCCGCCAAACGGGTATGCTGGAGGATGGCTTGTGACGGTCGCACGGAGGCGCAACAATGTCAAATGCGAAGCGAGCATCCGCCCTCTATGATGTTCTGGGTTGCAATCAAGCTACCCTTGATTCAAAACCGGCTGATGCTGGCGGAAACGGCGGCGGCGTGGCCGACGACCCGGCGGCGCCACCGCAAGGTGCCGTAGGGCGGTCCCGGGTGGGTGGACGCGGGCGCGGCGCCGTGGATGGCGAATCGCTTGCCCGAGCGCCGCTGGAACTGGTCGAGGGCATGGTGCGGGTCTCGCTGACGCCGACGCAATCGGCCGTGGTCATACTGTTGGCCGCGTTGGTCGTGCTGGCTGGGTACGCAATCGGTCGAAGTTCGGGGCATCGCCACGGCGACGAGTCCGGATTCGCCCGGGGCTTCGAGCAAGGACGCCTGTCGTACGAAGCCGACGTGTTCGACGACATCAAGGCGGCACAGGCCGAACCGATCGCGGCCCACCTGCTCGCCGGCCTGGAGCGCGAGGCGTCGGGTGCCGACGTCGGGGTAACGGCTGCGGCGCCGAACGACGCGTCGGCTGGCGAGTCAGCATGGATCCCGGGGAACACGTACATCGTCGTGCAAAACTTCTCGACCGGCGCGAGGGAGAGCGCAATCGTGGCGCGGGATTTCCTGATGGAGCGCAGTGTCGAGACAAGGCTCGTGACACTGCGGAATGGGAAACTGCAATTGATCACGACGGCCGGTTTTGATCGGCGAGTGAAGGATCAATCGCGCAAGGCGGACCGGCTCCTCAAAGAAGTGGGTCGGATCGGTCGAGCGTTTGTCGCGGCCGGTGGTAGGCATGGTCTTCAAGGGTATTTCGCCACGTTCACGGGCGACAACTGGTAGGGAGTTAGGATCGAATGTCACTGGATAAGTCGCTCAAATCCGCGAGCACATTGGGAAGACACCGCAACGTCCTGACCCGCGCGGAGCGAATCGCATCACTACAGGAAACGGGACTCTGGACGGACGAATCGCGCCCCATCGGCCTCCCGAAGGTCGCTCACCGCATGGTCTCGGTCGGCAAGAAGATCAAAGAGGAGAAGAAGGACGAGGAAGGCGAGGAGTCGACGGACACGCCGGAAGAGAAGAAGGACTGATATTTCGTCAATACGCCGCGGCTCGTCCTGTCGGCGCAACGTGTTGCGCGTGGGGGTTTTGTTCGTCTTCGTGGGTCTTGTGGATTCTTTGCGCGTCCGTCTAGCGCTCTACCTATGACTATCGCGGGTACTCCAGATACTGGATGCACGATCTCCCGGACTATACAATATGGACGTTATTATTCGTTTCGGCAATAGCGATCTTCGCGCGGCAGCGAGCGACGTCCTTGGTGAGTATTCGGTACGGTTGAGCGTTACCTTGAGGCGCGAAGTACGTGATGTATGTGCGTTGGGCGAGCGATTTTCGTAGGATCTCATGGAAACTTGGAATGCAGGCGATCACAAGAATAATACAGCCATTGGCGCTCGTTACATTGGTTGTGTATGCCGGTGCCTGCAATTCCGATCCAGAAGGGGAGGCGAATTGCGCAGAGGCCCCTCTGGAAGTACCGGACGTTCTTCCCGATCCCGTCGGTAGCGGCCCGACCTTCTTGCCTAGCATGCAGGTCGCGGTTGAGGCGGACGGCAAGCTAGTGGTTGCGGAGGCCTCGGATACAGTTTTTCGGGTTGAGCCGGCGTCCGGTGATCGCGTCATCTTGTCGGATACATACCTGGATTTTCCGGACAAGATCGACGCTGTCGGAGAGGGGCCCCGTTTGTGGGGTAGTATTGACATGGCGGTCGAGGCGGACGGCCAATTGGTGGTGCTCGACTTAGTCTTCCACTCCGTTGTTCGGGTGGATCCCGCGACCGGCAACCGCACAACCATTTCCGATCCCGCCGGTTCCGGGAGCGGCCCGGACTTGGGAATCGTCACAGGGATCGCAGTCGAGGCGGATGGGCACATCGTCGTGGCATCCAGGGACGGGGGTGGACGCGTGCTTCGCGTGGATCCGGTCACCGGCGACAGGTCAATCGTATCCGAGGCGGGCAAGGGCAGCGGTCCGGAAATCCAGGGTACGTTGGGGATCGCCGTCGATTCGAACGGTGCGCTGCTTCTGGTCGATTGCCGACCGTCGCTTCTGCGCATCGACCCACTTACCGGTAACCGAACGATCGTCACGAGTAACGATGTTGGGGCCGGGCCGAAGTTGTGCATGCCAGGGTCGCTTGCCGTCGAGGAGGACGGGAAGATCGTGGTAGTGGATCAGGGGCTTGTCGCCTTGATCCGCGTGGATCCGGAGTCAGGCGACCGGATCGTCGTCTCCAGTCTTGAGGTTGGCGACGGGATTCCCTTCCTCGAACCGCGCGACGTCGCGGTCCATCAAGACGGCTCGCTGATCGTAACGGCGAGTACAACAGATGAACTTGGCCTTCTCATTCGTGTTGACGCCATCACCGGTGACAGGACTGCATTCTCCCTCGGGTTGTGCGAGGCGCGGCCGGAAGGTGCGTGCACCGACGAAAGATATCAACGTTTTTATGAACTGGTGTTCGAGGTAGCCCCACTGTGCCCCCTCGGCCCGCTCACGCCGGCGGGGTGCGCAACCTGTCAGGAGTTCATTCACCGATTCAGCGACGACCCGCCGGAGGTTCTCGAGGCGTTTGTCGAAGAGTCAATCGCCCTGTTCGAAGAGAGCCTTGTGACGGGCATGTGCCCCGAATATGAACTGCCATGAATGCCCGCGCATCAGTGCCGCGTCGTTTCTACTATGTATCGTGAGGATCGACACTTGTCGTTCGGCCTGATTTTAGAGTTGCCGCCTGTTGAGGAACTGCTACCCGCACGATCACCCCCGCCGCGCCCGCCTCAATCGACAGCCAACCGAATGGAGGGCCACGTAGGCGTGCGCGGCATAGCAACGCGGCTCGGCTCCCATTGGTCGAGCAGGGGAAGAAAACCGGGCGAGCGTTTCGAGTCGTGGCCCGAGGGTTCCCGTCAGCCAGCGCGTGCTGCCGTACACGGCGGGTCCGTTGGAACGCCGTTAACAGCCTGTTGAAAAACGTGTGGCACGGGCTTCCAGCCCGTGTTTGCACCAGCAACACTGCAGCCCGCTTGCGGGTGCCAGTGCCACACCTGAGATTGGACTTCTTCAACAGGCTGCTACGGTCCAATCCGCGCCGGCGAGCGTGGTGCGTTTGCCAGCGTGCTGGCGAGCCCGCGCAAATGGCGTTGCGTGCGTTTCGCCGCAGGCGTTTCGCCACTATAGTGTCCCGCTACGCTATTGGTGTAGCACATTGGCAAAGCCAGCTTGCCGCCCTGCTGGTTCACACCCGAGGGCGGGTGTGCTACATCAGAGCCTGTAGCCCAGCCGCCCTCGGCTGGGAGGACGGCAAGGCGGCTGGGGGAGCGGCAGGCCGTCTGGCAGGTGGTTCATCCGCCTGTCACACGTTCTTGAAGAGCCTGCTGGAGGTATCGCCGAATGAGCGCTCGGAATCTCGTCGCATCGCACATGAAGACGATCGATGTCTCGGGCATCCGCCGGGTGTTCGAGCTGGGTGCTACGCTCACCGACCCGATCAATCTGTCGATCGGCCAACCCGACTACGACGTTCCCGACAACGTCAAAGAAGCGATGATCGAAGCCGTCCGCAACGGCCAAAACGGTTACACGGTCACGCGCGGTCTCCCGGAGCTGCGCGAGCGGATCCAAGCCGACGTCATCAACCGGTGCGGCGGATCGCCGGATGTTCTGGTGACGTCGGGCGTCTCGGGGGGGCTGTTTCTCGCGCTCATGGCCTGCCTGGATCGGGGCGACGAGGTTCTGATCGGCGACCCCTATTTCGTCTCCTATCCCTACCTGGTTCAGCTCAGCGGGGGCACCGCGGTCCGCGTCGATCTCTACGACGATTTTCAATTGCACCCGGAACGTTTCGCCGCGCGCGTGGGTGAGCGCACGAAGATCCTGATCGTCTGCTCGCCGGGGAACCCGACCGGGGTCGTCTACGCGGAGGATGATCTTCGGGCGATCGCCGAATTGGCCCGCGAGCGCGACCTCCTGATCCTCAGTGACGAGATTTACGTGCCGCTCACCTACGACGACGCGCCCCCGAGCGTGTTCCAATTCGCACCCGAACGGACGATCATCCTCGGCGGGTTCGGCAAGGCCTACGGTATGACGGGTTGGCGCATGGGGTACGCGGCCGGTCCCGCCGAGATCATCGACGAGATGGCCAAGCTCCAACAGTATACGTTCGTCTGCGCGCCCCACCCCGCGCAACATGCCACGATCACGGCGATGGACACCGACATGTCGGACCGCGTGAACGAATACCGTGCGAAACGCGACCTGGTCTGCGCGGAGCTGGAAGGCGTGATGGATTTCGTCCGCCCGGGCGGCGGTTTCTATGTCTTTCCGGCCGTTCCGTCGCGATTCGCGAACGCGTCCGCCCTCGTCGATGAGGCCGTTCGCCGCAACGTCCTGGTGATTCCGGGCGGGGTGTTCAGCGAGCGCGACACGCATTTCAGAATCAGCTTTGCCGCACCAAACGACAAGATACGCCGCGGCTGCGAGATCCTTCGCTCGATGTAGAGAAAAGGGGTCGGGAGTCTTTATTCGCCGTTCCTTGGACGCGGTTTCTTCGGGCGTCCTCGTGGTCGCAACGTTGAAGCCAGCCCCAGCCTGGCCGCGATTCGTTTCTGCCACCTGTCGTTGCCGAACGGCGCCCCTCGCACGACCGATCGTCGTAGCGCCTCCACTTCCTCGGCTGTCTGTGCGTGGTTCACCAACGCCAGCCAACGGCGCGGGGCGGTCGCCGGCCAATCCGACGAGGCCAATAGAAACGCTCGGTCCTCGGGTTTGACGTGGCGGCGCCGCCACAAACTTCCCCACCGCCATTCCTCTGCCCGCTGGACCAGGTTCGCGCGCAACGCATTCCGCTCGACATATCGGCAGACGTTGAGGCAATGATGATCTTCCTGGATGGGGAAGGACTTGAACCGCCCTTGGTAGATCGGCCCGGTTCCGGCTGTTTGGTGGTGGGCGTGCCAGCGCTGCGTGTGCGTCACCGTGAGCCAGCGCATGAACTCCGACAGCTCGCCGTCCTTCCGCGGCCACAAGACCAGGTGCCAGTGATTCGGCATGAGGCAGTAGCAGACGATGCGTGTATGCATCCGGTGCCAAGCTTGCTCCAGCACACGCTCGAACGCTTGGTAGTCCGTGTCTTTTTCGAACAGCGTGCCTCGTCCCACCGCCCTATTCAGAACGTGATACGCTAGCCCACCTGTGGCTGTCCGTGGTCGTCGCGGCATGATCAGACCCTACCACACCCGGCAGCCTGCGCCAATAAGACTCCCGACCCCTTTTTTCTTTTTTGCTTCACTCCAGATAGGCGATCGCCCGGTCGGTTTCTCCGTCCATGGTCACGGTGAGGGTTCGGCCGTTCGCAGACGCGGGGACATGTATGATGCGCACCTCGTCGGCGAACCCGGAGTCGTCGGGAACCACGTCGGCGAGCACGTTATTCGACTCGCACAGAAACGCATCGTTGAACCGGGTGCCGTCGGTATCCGGGTAGAGGGGCAGATAGTGGATTCCCGCCTCGACGAGATCCTGGAAGAAATGGGTACCGAAGGAGACCTCGGGGACGAAGCCCCCCAGTTGCCGCGCGACCTCGATCAACATACGGCTGTGGTTGATGTCGGCGTAGCGCACCTGGACGCCCAGGTTGATGTCGTTGCTGCCCCATCGACCGGGTCCGATGAGGATGAACGAACGGCGCGGCAGCCGGTGGTGGCTGCGCCCTGGCACTCTTGTGCGATTTGCTGGTGATGGCGGATGATGCCTACCTGCTTCTGGCGTTTTCCAATATTGGGTTGGTGCCCGATTGCGGCGCCAATTGGCTGTTGCCTCGGGCAATTGGTTACCAACGAGCTTATCAGGTCGCAATTGAAGGAGGCTCGATCAGCAGCGACGAATGCCTGACCCTGGGCATTGCCAACAAAGTGGTAGATGCAGGGCAGCTATCCACGGTAACGAGTCAATGGGCGGTCAAGCT
>JADFHG010000068.1 GCA_022567365.1 Planctomycetota bacterium
GGCCATGCTTCACCTGCCTCTTGCCCGGTCGGTCTGGGGTGCAGGGCAGGGCAGGTGAAGGCCGTCACGCTACCCCCGGTCCGCTTAGCGCGGCAGCTTGCAGTCGGCCGCGTCGTCCCGGCGGTGGGCGTAGTCTACCAGCTCGCGACCCGCCCGTCAGATCGCCGGTCGAATCCGCACGGTGAACCTCCCGGGCCGCGTAGCTCGTCGGCTTTGCGGTCCCAGGGCGCTTGTCGGATCATGCCTTAGTTGCCAAACACGTTTTGGAATTGCCGAAGGTCGGCAAGGTCAATGTCGCCGTCTGAATCAAAGTCGAATCTGTCAACGCAAAACTGAATGGCTGACGGCGTCCCAGGACCGCTGAACGTCAAGCATGAGGCGAGAAAATGGTAATCACTCAGGTCCACGTCGCAGTCGGGCTCGCTATCGCCGATGACGCTGCCGTCAAAATTGAGTGGCCAAATAGGTAGAGTGCAGTCGCATACGTCAATGTCGTTCAGTATTCCGTCACCGTCGATATCGTCGTCGCAAGCGTTGATTGTACCATCCCCGTCCGAGTCAGGCTGGCATTCGTCAGGGATACCATTGCCGTCGCAATCCTGCGCGATACCGTCCAACACTTCGTTGCCGTCGTTATACCCGTTGTCGTTGCAATCCGTCGGTCCGATCCGCATGAGATAAACGTCCTGCCCGCCGTTGAATGTTGCAGCGTACGCTAGATTGACGCCCTCGTTGTCGGAAATCATGTGGTAGTAATCTCCGAGTTTATCGTTTCCACCCGGCCATCCGATCCAATGGTCAAACGGCGGCGAAACCGCTACCGGTACAGACCATGTTTCGCCCGCATCTTCGGAATGCGCATAGGTTACGCGCGAAACATGAGAGGAACCCGTGCCCGCTGTATCATTCCAAACAACATCGATCCGGCCATTAGGTGCAATCGAGATCGCACCAAACCATCGGTCCCAACTGTGTTGTCCGCCAGGACTAAGTGGATCGCTCCAACTTATTCCGCCATCAATGCTCCGCGTGAAGTGGATGTTGACCATGCTAGTAGACAATACATACAGATTTCCGTTATACTCCGTGTTTGAGTGATCTGACACAATCCATGCTTGTCCACGCAAGCCGCCCGGATTCACACCGCCGTAGCAGCCCCCTGGCAGCGGATCGCAGCCCCACAATACATTCGGTAGTCCAATTCCTGTAAGTATTTCAAATTCAGGAAAAGCTATAGGATCTTGGGCGTTGGATGACTTGAGCAGATGCAAGTAAGAAAAGTCGGATGGCCCATTGGCAACGAGGTAGTAGGAGCCGTCTGGCGCAACTGTCGATGTTCCAACAATTCCCAAGTAGGGATGCGGGAAGGGATTTAGATCGATTTCAGGATCAAAGGTGAGACCGCCGTCTGTCGAACGAAGAAAACCATTAAAATAATGGATGTATATGTTATCGCAGCCAATGCCTCCCGTTTGATCTATCGACATCCATGGCTTATCGGATGCCTGCGATAGGATAGTGGACCAAGAAACCCCGTCCGTCGAGCGTGAAAACCTTCCAATCATCGGCGGCAGAAGCTCAATTCCAAAATGATAGAACTCGCCGTCGCTACTACAGGCAAGAACAGGGTCGGAGGAGAATGTGCCTTCGTCGTGAAGTGCCGGGTGCAGCCAAGTCCACCCACCGTCGTGGCTGAACGCAATCCCGGCTTGCCGAAAGTCTGATTCAATCGAATCGAATTGCCGCCAGCCAATGACGATGCGATTTGGGTCGGTTGGGTCAATCGCAATGCTCGGTTCGTTTGCCGCGTCACCGATGATGTTGTTCCCGCACGCATCCGTACTGACTTGGACGCCGACATATCCCGGATGAGGGTTGGGCTCAATTCCGCCGCCCAGCGCTTGGGCGCCTGTGGCTACAACCGCGAGCGTCACAATCAGGCGATTCATGTCGATTCTCCACAAAGGACTTGAACAGACGGTTCCGACGAACGCAACGACCATCGTAACAAATTCTCGTCAGCGTCTCAACGTCACCATCCGACACACGCCGACTGGAGAAAAATCGCAGTAGATTGTTGCCTTTTCGCCGCCGCGTGGTCGCAGTCGGGATATGGTCAGGGCGGGATGACGGGCATCATACCACGCGACGGCAGTGGGGCGGTAGGGCGGCTTCATCGGCTGGCGGGTAGGTATTACCGCCTGCCAGGCGTCCAATTCAGTCGGCGAGCCGCAGAAGCGGCGTCCGCGACGCAGGCGACATGCCGAACGCCTTCGCACTTTTCGACCACGCCGCCTCCGCGTCACGGGCGATGCGACGAATCACCGCCGGCAAGCCGGTTGGCCGGGCCATGCGCCGTGGGCTTCCGCGTCGTCGGCCACGCACGCTGGCATCGGCGGTTCGCCCGGCTCGGGAGCCGGCTCGCGTGCCACCGCTATTGACGTGATATCGCACTATATGCACGTGTTGCATGTGACGACATGCCGGGCGACCCGCGCACGCCGGGTCACACCCGAGGGCGGGTGTGCTACATTGCCGAGGGCGGTCAGCGAGCTGGCTCACACCCGAGGGCGGCCAGCAAGCTGGCTATGCCAGTGTGCTACATTGCCGATGTAGCCCAGCCGCCCTCGGCTGGGGCGCCGGCAAGCCGGATGGCCGCCGGCAAGCCGGTTGGCCGGTCCTTTATCGAATCCGTTCGAGCACGTGAACCTCGCCCATCAATCGTACGTACCCGGTCTTGTTGACGTGCCGAAACACGCCCGGAACGGGATTGAAAAACTCGCCCGCACGAGGCGAGACGATGATCAGGCGTGGGAATGCGGAGATCGCTTCCTGGAAATCCGAATCGGGGGGTTCGCGTATCAGGGCGACCGGCGGTTTGACCTGCGTGAACTGGGGGAGGTAATAGGCGGCAATCTGATAACTGTGGCGAGCCCAGTAGGGCGGCCAGTCGATTCCCTCGAAGATGAGAAGGTCGCCCGGTCGACACACCTGAGAAATCCACTTCGCAGCCCGGCGCCCTCGCGGATTGACCGGCGTCGGAAGGTGTAGGGTGAACGCCGTCGCCAGCCCAAGCCCGACGATCACCGACCATCGGGCGAGCCCACGGATACGGAAAACCGCCAGGACGATGAGGCCCACCAGACCCGGTGCCGCGATGGAGGTATAACGAAGGTGGTTGAGCAGTCGCATATCCGTGGTCAGATCGAGCGTCGCGAACAACAGGAGCGGCATGAAATACCACACGGCAAACAGTTTCGCCGTGGGATCGGTTCGTAGGCGCAGAGCGATGAGCGTGCCACCGAGAAGAACCGCACCCGCCACCGAGGGTAGGTACGCCGGTGTAAACGGCTCATGCCAGAACAGTAGGCGAATCGGCAAGTCAGCCATCCGGAGCACGGTTCGCAAGGCATGATCCGGTTCCCACGTTCGAAGCCAATCCTGATTGGCGATGAATTCCCACTGCTGCAGAAGCGCCGGTCCCCAGGTGAGACCGAACGCCACAAGGGTCGCCGCGACGGTGAGGGTCCAAGTGCGGCGAAACGAAGCGCGTCGATGGGTTGCGACCAGAACCGCGTGTCCAACCAGCGCTGCCCCGGTAAAGTAATGGGTCATCACCGCAAGATAGGACGCGAGCCCGTAGAGCGTTGCCCACGCCCATCGTTCGCGCCGGTTGTAGCGGTCCCAACCGACATACCCTCGGGCGAACGTCCAGAAGCTGATCCCAAGCAGCAGCATGGCGAGACTGTAGGGCCGGTTGTCTTGAGCATAGCGGATGTGGGTGAATGCGACCGCCAGAAAGGCAGCGGCGGCGAGGCCCTGTCTGGGCAATCCAAACGTTCGCAGCATCAACGCGACGGGCACGAGCGAAAGAATCGAAAAAAGCGTCGCGAGCAGCCGGACTGCGAACTCGCCGTCCCCGACAAGTCTGCGCCAGCTCTGCAGAAGGAGGAAGTAGGTCGGCGGATGGCTGTCATCCCGCATTCCGCGCCAGACCGAAGACCACGTACTCTTGCCCGTCAGCTCCGTCGCCCCCGACGAGAACTCCAGGATTGTCCCTAAAATCGGCGTTTCGAACTCGACGCGGCGGGCGGCGGAGTTCGCCATCGAGTGTAATTCATCCAGCCAGAAATCAGGCTCACCCAGCCCGTAGAGGCGCACTCCAGCCGCCACGACCAAGACGATCAGCAACCCAAGCGCAAACGACCGCGATGACAGCTGACCCGTCCGATCCGCCGACTCTTTGGCTAAGCGTTTCCCCGGCCCGCGTTCCTTCTTCTGTTTGACCATTAGGCTCCCTCTGGGGATACGTTCGCCAGGCGTTTTGTTACATGCCCCCCTATGTTGAAACCCGTGAAAATGGGCGACGGAGAATCGTCAACTGTACCTATTTGTAACTGATCCAGAGGCGAACTTTCTCTTCGCCACGTCGATGCGCATGGTTTCGTCGGCTCCATCTGTTTCTCCGAAGGACCGCTACCTCGAAAACTCGAAACGCATGCGTTCGAGGATTTCGATGGTTGGATTCAGTAGGATATAGAATTGATGGGCAATCGGTAGTGCTTGGAACTTGCCAAGACCAGCCGTGCGCAGCGCACTATTGAGCGCATCCATATCTGCGACGTCGCCAACAACGGCCACACGCCTTCCCTGCCGACGAGCAGTATCCACGGACCGGGCGTATTGCGGTAGTCGCCCCGTCGGCGAGTAAGATCGAGCCGTAATGGCTTCCTGGCTCAGGAACATCAGAGGCCATTGCAACGTCGCATCGGGGACGTAGACGTGGTGAATGTCAGCGTCCAGCAACTCTTCGACCAAAAGCTCCAACGCTCCAGCCCATCGGACCTGGCCGGCCGGCGTGATGGCAACCGATGAAACGTCCCGAAGTTCGAGGAACGAGCCGACTCCTGCGATCGTAAGGATTGCCGTAGTTGCGAGAACGAACGGGCGTCCCCGTCGCTTTCCGCGCCACAAGGCCGCCAACCCGATGGCCAACACGGGAAGCGCGAAGCCGGACAACGAACGGCAGCAGGTAGCGGTGGCTGAACAATCTGTTGCTGATCAAAAGCGACGAGACGACGCCGGCCAGCGCGCTCCATGCGCCGACCCGAGCGGGCCAGGACCGGCATCCCGTGCGGCGGGGGGCGACAAAAGGCAGGATACAAGCGACAACGATGACGGCGAGCCAAAGGGTGGCACTGACCACCGTAAGCGTGCCGGGTGTAATCCTCAACGTATAGTAGTAAGATGCGGACAGATGAACCCACAGACGCCGAGGTGTCAGGTAGAGCGCCTGCAGGATCTCCGGGTCGATGACCTTGGGAGACCAGTATTCGGAGTGGTTCGACCGTGTCGCGATGTAAAGCAATCCGGCGATGGAGATCGCGCTGGCCGCCAGAGCGACCGCTTCCAGAGCTCTTTTTCGCCGAACCATGGAACAGATCAGAAAGAGGAGCAAACCGGGAAGCCACAATGGCTGACTCCAATACACCAGGCCCACGCACGCGCCGATACCCGCAAATGTTCCGGCTTTCGTGGATCGGGCCGCATGCACTCGTGAGAGCAACCAGAGGGATAGGTTCGTGAACAGGAATGCGGTTAGGTAACCGCCACGGGCTTTCATCGACCACAACGCCCAAGCCGGACATGCGGCAAGCAAAATGCCCAGAAACCACGCCGCCCGGATGCCACTAAACCCCCGAACCGCCAGGACGAGCAGCCACCATCCGACCATCCACAGCAGCAGCATCGCAAACTTGAGGACCGCAATCGATGTGCCAAATAGTTTGAAGAAAAGGGCGCCGACGGCAGTCTCCAGCAGCGCAAAGCCGTAGTCCTGGCCGTAGAACAGGATCGGTAGCGCCTCCCCTTGGGCCACATGCGTAGCCATGAGCCCGAGGATGCACTCGTCTGAGTCCGGGGCGAGGGATCCCCCCACGAGAAACGGCAAACGGGACGCGAGACAGAGGAACACGCCGAGAGCGAGGTATAGAAGATAGCCCCGTGACGTTTCGCGACCAGGCACAGACCAGATTCCTTATCTTCCGTCGACGCCACAAGGGGCCGTCAGGATGTTTTCTTCGTTGATGACCGCCGCCGTGTGTACCTCGCTGCTCCTCCGTTGCCAAATGCACTCCAGGTGAACAGGATACACGTTCAATTGGCAAAGTCGGTGCTCTCGCCCGACGTCGGCAGCCGAAGCACCCGCCCGCACAGGCCGCAGAACTTCGCCTTCTCGCCGTTCGCGTGGTCGCAGTCGGGATATGGGCAGGGCGGCATGACTGACATCATACCACGCTGGGGCCGCGGGGCGGTAGGGCAAGGGTGCAAGACACTTCCGGCGGCTTCAGCGCCGGGCGCTGAAGTAGCCTGAAAGGCTGATCTGTAGTAGCCGTGGGCAGGTTCCGCCGAGGCGGGACGCGGCCCACGGTAAGCCCAACACCCGTTCGATTCGACGCTGTAGGGGTCGCATAAACGTCGTGTCGCACACGCAGTTGAAAACATACAACCCTTTCAGGGTCGAGCGGTGCATAGGCGACGCCATCCTGGGGCGGCGCTGCGCTTGCCCCCGGCTATTACAGAGCAGGTTTTCAGCCTGCGATCCCATCCGCCGAAACTGTCATGCACGCCAAGGCAACCCGACGCCTGCCTGCACACATTCCATAGTGACTTTACGCCGATTGCACGTGTCGCACCCGGAGGGATGTGTTGGCTCTTGCCGCGTGCGCGGGGTGGGGTGGGGGTGTGGTTCGGTCTCTGGTCAAGCGGGATCACCCAACGCTTCAGCAACAGGGAACAAACAGGCGTCGGCAACGACCCGACCCGCACGTCTTTCGGCCGTTACATCCCACCGCAGCGACCGATCGGAGCGGTCCCCATTTGCGGTCCCGATGCCACGGTCAGCAACACCGGCGCAAACACCGGACCGTGCCGACCATGGTCCTGATGCCGGTTGGTACGGCTTCCGACAGGTCATCCCACCGCTCGACAATGATAGGGATGAGCTATATTCGCGACGGGAAACCGACGCACACGACCTCGAGCCCGAAACCGACGACCGTTTGGCACCAACCCCCTCGCCGAGTCCGAGCGCCTTGCCTTCCCTACGGTCCCGTTGAAAAAGGCAGTTCCACATACTTGCTCAACAGACCGCTAGCGCTGTCATGCTAGCCACGTGTCGTTCCCCTTGCCGCCTTGCCGCTGGAAGCGTAGGCGTCGAGGTCAAGACCGGCCGTCTCCCCGCGCGCGAGTTGGTGATAGGCCAACGCCGCAATCATCGCCGCGTTGTCCGTGCAATAGGCCGTCTCGGCTGCATGAAACGTTAGGTGCCGATGCGTACAGGCGTCCTCGAGCGCCTTGCGGAGCGTCATATTCGCGGCCACTCCGCCACCGAGCACGACCGTGCAAAGGCCCGTCCGCCCTACCGCGCGCAAGGTCTTGCGCACGAGCACGTCGATGACCGCCGCCTGAAAGCCGGCCGCGACGTCGGCGACGTCCGCGGACGTTAACTTTTCCAGGCCGCCCTCGGTCTTGCCCTGTCCATGCACGTGGTACATGACGGCCGTCTTGATACCGGAAAACGAGAAATCCAGCGAATCCCGACCGAGCATCGTGCGCGGAAACCCGATCGCCGACGGATCGCCGCGCTTGGCGATGCGTTCGATTTGTGGCCCGCCGGGATAGGGCAGATTCAGAATGGTCGCGACCTTGTCGAACGCCTCGCCGGCCGCGTCGTCGAGGGTGGATCCGATGCGTTCGATCGCATGTGGGGCGTCGACGCGATAGAGCGATGTATGCCCCCCGGACACAATCAGCGCGATCGCCGGCCAGGGGGGGGCGTCGAGGCCGATGGCCGGGCTATGGGCATGAGCGTGAATGTGGTCCACCGCGATCAGGGGTTTGCCCAAGACCCAACTTAGCGTTTTGGCGGCCGTCACACCGATGAGCAGCGCGCCGGCGAGTCCGGGGCGATTCGTCACCGCGATCGCCTCGACGTCGCCGAGCCCGATGCCCGCTTTCGCCATGGCCTCCTCGATGACGGCGTCGAGCCTTTCGATGTGAGCGCGTGAGGCAATCTCCGGCACGACTCCGCCGTACTTGCTGTGCAGTTCGACCTGCGAGGCGATGACGTTGCTCCGCACGTCCGTCCCGTCAATGACGACGGCGGCCGCCGTTTCGTCGCAGGATGTTTCGATACCGAGGATTGTCGTCATGGAGAGGCCGTCCCCGCAGCACCGAAACGCGCCGCGATGTCAACGAGCGCCGTCGGCGGAGCCCACCGCGCTCTCGCTCGCCACTGGCGGCTTGACGATAAGCCGCGCGAAACCGCATCCCGCCCAATAGGTTCCGAGCGCGAGAAGGACGCCCATCAGAAACGACGCCGCGATCAACGCGATCGTGGCGAGCGTCGATGCCGGAACGGCGGGGAGCGATGCAACATCGTCGCCCGCGTCCGGGGCTGCGTCAACGGGTGGTGGCTCGCGCGACGAGTCGCCTGAGGCGAGGGCTGGATCGTCGCCCGGGTCGGGGGCTGCGTCAACGGGTGGTGGCTCGCGCGACGAGTCGCCCGACTCTTCCGTGCCGTTTGATGTCAGCTCTTCGATCAAACGGAAGACGTCGTCGGACCTGATCCCGGCGTACATCGGTGGGCCACCGCCGCGCGCGACGATGGTAATGAAGCGCGTCGTCAGCGTGGAGCCCATCTCGTAGTAATCGCCGAGGAGGTTGTAGATCGGCGCGAAACCGACCACCATGGCGATGCCGAACACCGCGCGGTTGCCCTTATAAGTGCAATACTTGACCAGCGGCACGCCGAACAGGATCGACAAGACGAACGGCAGGAAATCCGTCGCGAAGTAGATGAAATCCGATCCCTTCGTGTCGAATCCGGTCAGCCTGCCCGCGTAGTCGCCGCCGGTCACGACGAACGGAAACACCTTGGCGAGCAGGGCCGCGCCGTACTTGGCGGCGATCTGCAACTCGCTGACGCTTCCGCCCGTGATCACGCATCCGGCAACGTGAAGCAGCTCGTGAATCGGCACATAGATAAACCAACATGCGACGAAGCTGGTGAGCGAGATCGCGATGCGCAGCGCGACCTGCCGCCACGAGCGGGCACTGACGAATTGCCGCTCGAGGCACGACGCGATGTCCTCGATGGGTTGTAGGAAAAACGCCTTCATACTTCACACAAAACGACAAACCGCTTGCGCCCTGTCGCCGCCATCTTACCGCCGCAAGCGTAGCCATCCACTGTCGCTTCCGATGAGCGTTGTCGCAGCGCGCTCCTCGACGTCACCCGGCCCCAGCAAACGGCGACCAATAGTGTAGTGATTCAGAACTGGGGGGGCGTCTCCCGATCCGAACCGCGCCCGTCAGGAAGCGGCTTGACCAACGAAATTACGTCCCCTCCCTCACGGTCCCAGGTTCGGATAAGAGGCCCTCTGTTTGAATCACTGCTCTACCCACTACCGCGAAACGCCTCGACGGACAGACCCGCGTCACGCACGCGTGCCGCAATTCGGTCAACCTCGCCGACGGCGAGGGCGCTGACGAACGCCTCGGCGGGCGCTCGGGCGAGGGTGTAGACCTGCACGCGATCGATCGTACCGCCGGCGCGGGTGATATCGCGAAGTCGATCGACATAGGCGGTGATTTCCGCATCGCCGGGACCGACGCCGTCAAGGCGCATGAACAACGATTGGATCACGATCGGACGAACCCGGGCGGCCGCGATGATGTTCGCGATGACGTGCGCGATCGGGTAGTTTGGACGATTGACCCGGCGGTAGTGCGCCTCGGTCCCCGCGTCGAGCTTGGCCCAGATTTCGCCGTTGTTCTCGTCCATTACGGTCAGACCGACCTCGACTTCGGGTCGGAGCAGATAGCACGCATCGGTGATGAGCACGATCTTGGTTTCAGTCAGCCCGGCCTCGCGTTTCAGGCGCGCGACCAGACGGACGCAATCCGCGAAGTGGTTGCACGTCGTGGGCTCTCCGTCGCCGGAGAACGCGACGTCGTTGATCCGTCGCAACTCATCGGGCACATCGTTGAAAGCGGGATCGGCGAAGAGCGCACCGCTCAGCACGCATTCGATCATGGCCGCCAGTTCACTTCGCAGCACGCCGACGTCGACGTCGCGCACGCGCGGCACCACCGACCGATCGACCTGGCAATATACGCAATCGAAGTTGCACGCTGCGTCCGGGTTGAGGTTCACGCCGATGCTGAGACCGCGGCTGCGGCGCGAGATGACCGGATAGACGTAGAGGTTTCCTCGCCAATCCCGCGAATGATCGGCGTATTGTCTGAGCGGTTTGTCCGGTGCGGAGGCGATACGTGGGTCTCCCATAGCCTTACCCCCTATGCTGCATCGAGAGGGTGCCGGATGATAGTCGCGCCGCATCGGCTCGTACAACATTGAGCTTGGCCGTGCGTTCGGTTCGTGCGCCCGGTTCGGTCAGCCCGTGTGTTCAAGATCGATGGGGGCGAGGGGTACGGGTCATGCGACCGCGGAACCGGGCCGCCGCGTCGTCTCGCGGGTCGCAGGGACCGCGGTCATCGAAGTGGCCGGCCATAGGCTCGACCTGACGTCGGCATTCGATCCAATCGCCTGGTCTTCGGTGGCTTCGCGCGGGGCTGGCAGAGCCGGCTTGCCGGCACTCCGCGCCTCGGGTGAGCAGCACGGTCGCCCTGCTGTTCAAACACGGCACTGGTATCGTGTTTCAAAAGTTCCAGAACCAACTGAGCCGTATTCTTCGACCTGCGCGAACCTGGGAGGGCAGCTTACGGTCACGAGCATTCGTGACATCGCGCGGGCTGAAGCCCGCGGCTCGGGTGAACAGCATGGTCGATGGACTCTTGAAACACGGTATTACTGTAGTGATTCAGGATTGGGGAGACGTATCCCGATCCGAACCGCGCCCGTCAGGAAGCGGCTTGTCCAATGAAAGCACGTCCCCTCGCTTACGACCGGGGTTCGGATATGACCCCC
>JADFHG010000069.1 GCA_022567365.1 Planctomycetota bacterium
GCCAACCTACAGACGACGGTTGAAGCACCCGGGTCAGAGAGAACCCACCATCCGGCGGCGCCGCATGGCCACCACCGCAACAAGGAGAAGACCGATCGTCGCCGGTTCCGGAACGGTCACGATGTCCAGCGTGCCGCCGGTCAGATCGCCGTTGCTGCCCCGCCAATCGGTGATCGGGTCGTCCTTGTCGATACCGAACCCGAACTTGAGCGAGCCGCCGGCGTTCAGCACGTCCAGCGTTCGCGTGGTGCCGAGTTCGTCCTGTGCGGTGATGTCGACCGTGCCGAGCAGTACGTCCTCACCGAGGATCAGTTCGATCATCCCGGCGGGTAACGGCGAGGGAAGCGGCCACAACGTGGCGGGGATCGGTAGGTTCTCGAATTCCGCATATAGCCCCATCGGATTGACGAAGTCCATCGAGGCGGGAAGTCCGATCTGCGGATCGGTGGCGTTGAAATCAAACTGGATGCCACGCAAGAGCACCGGGTCGTTGATCGGCTGTTCGGTCATGTTGGCGAAGATCGAGACCGTGATGGGCTGCGCCGGGTCGTATAGCTCCTGGTCCGGATCGCCGACCAGCTTGATCTCCGCGCCGGCGTGGGCCGACGTGGCGGCGGCAAGCACTAGTGAAACCGCGATCGCGAGCGAGTGTTTGGTAGCCATAGATTTCTCCCACTTTCTTGCCGGTCTCGAGCATTGACGGTGAACAGCCGTCAGCCGTCAGCTTTCAGCCGTCAGCCTGATAGCTGATAGCTGTGAGCTGAATGCCGCACGGCAGCGGCCTTCGGCCCTCGGCGGGGGCGATCCACCGGAGGCGCACCACCACCGTTCGCCCGGGACGATTGCCAAAGACCCGCAGCAGGTGCGCCGGGCGCCGCCCACCCGAAACCGAAAGGCCCCTTGCCTTTTCCCAATATGTTGCAACCAACCTCGCCGCCGCGCTAAAACCGCGCGGTCGGGAGGGTTGCGGAAGCGGTGCCGTTTCGGGTACCATTATGGTTGCGATCCCGACGGCAACACTATCCTACCTGATGTATTCGAAAACGAAGGGCGGAACTGGACACGAAGGCAGCCGATTTCCGGTTTTTTTTCGAGGCGACAGATGGATCGTACCTCCGCGGACATCACGGGACCTGGCGCGGAG
The DNA here is from genome assembly GCA_022567365.1 of Planctomycetota bacterium. Lineage (GTDB taxonomy): Bacteria > Planctomycetota > Phycisphaerae > UBA1845 > UBA1845 > JADFHG01. The sequence goes on from JADFHG010000069.1 coordinate 1,145, forward strand.
GACACACGGGGCGCCGCCGTCGCGGACTTGCCAAATGCCCTATACGACGAATTGCGTCGTTTGGCGCGGGGGTTCCTGAGCCGACAGCCCGCCGACCACACGCTCCAGCCGACGGCCCTCGTACACGAGGCCTACCTCCGTCTGTTCAACAAGGAGGGGTTCGGTCTCCACAGCCGGATTCACTTCATCGGCCTCGCCGCGCGGGCCATGCGGTTCGTCCTCATCGATCACGCGCGCCGCCGTGCCGCTCTGTCGCGCGGCGGTGGGGCGAGACGCGTGCCACTAGACGACACGGTGGCGTCGTACGAGGCCCGGGCGATCGACCTGATTGCCCTGGACGAGGCGATCGAGAATCTCGGGGCGATCGAGCCGCGCATGGGCCGCATGATCGAGCTGAGGTTCTTCGGCGGGCTGACGCTCGAGGAGACCGCGGCCGCCCTCGAGGTGTCAAGCAAGACGGTCCGCCGTGATTGGGCCGTCGCCCGCGCCTGGCTGCACGGGGTGCTGAACCGAGGTGGCGATGGATCCTGATCGCTGGACGCAAATCAAGGAGATCTTCGACGCGGCGACCCGCTGTGAGTCGAACCGGCGCACCGTGCTGCTCGATCGTTCGTGTGGCGGCGACGCGGAACTCCGCGCGGCCGTCGAATCGTTGCTGGGCGCCACCGACGCGCCGCCGGGTTTCCTCGAACCGCCGATCGAGGGCGGTGCGGTCAATCTTGCGGTCGAGGCCGCGCAGATCCTACCCGTCGGACGGCGGATCGGACCATACGAGGTGACGGGCGTCATCGCGTCGGGTGGAATGGGCACCGTCTATCGAGGCGTCCGTGCCGATGGCGCGTTTGATCGCGAGGTCGCGGTCAAGGTCATCAAGCCGGGAATGGCCACCGAGGACATGCTGCGCCGGTTCCGCCGCGAGCAGCAAGCGCTCGCGGATCTCGATCATCCGTATATTGCGCGCCTGCTCGACGGCGGCACGACGGACGGTGAGCCCGATGGCGATCCGTACCTGGTTATGGAATACATCGACGGTGTGCCGATCAACCGCTACTGCGACGAGCACGGGCTGTCCGTGGCTGAGCGTCTGGCGCTGTTTCGCAACGTGTGCTCGGCGGTGCACTATGCCCATCAGAACCTTCTCGTCCATCGAGATCTCAAACCGACCAATATCCTCGTCACACAGAGTGGTGAGCCCAAGCTGCTCGACTTTGGAATAGCGAAGCTGCTGAGCGGTCGAACGGGCGACCGTGCAACCGATCCCACGCGGACCGGGCCGCCGCTTATGACGCCGCAATATGCGAGTCCCGAGCAGGTGAGAGGGGATCCGGTCACCACCGCGGGCGATGTGTACTCCCTCGGTGTCATTCTCTACGAACTTCTCACCGGTCACCTGCCCTACGACCTCACGGACAAGCGCCCGGGAGAGGTCGAGCGGATCATCACGGAGTTTGCTCCCGATCCACCCAGCACCACCGTATCACGCTCGGCAAGCGACCACGGTCCGGCGCGCTCGAAACCCGGCGCCCCACCGGTCGACGTGATGGCGACGCACCGACTATCGCCGGAGCGACTGTGCCGCAGCCTCCGCGGCGACCTCGATCGCCTCGTTCTCGCCGCGATGCACAAAGACCCGGCTCGGCGGTACGCATCCGCCGAACAACTCTCGGACGACATTCGCTGCTTCCTGGAAGGACTGCCCGTACGTGCCCAGCGAGACACGCTCGAATATCGAACGCGAAAGTTCATCCAAAGGCACAAGGCGGGTGTGGCGGTCGCGACGTTCGTGATCCTGTCGCTCGTATTGGGCTTCGGCCTGGCGACGGCGGGGTTTATCAGCGCCCGTGCTGCGCGCGAGGAGGCACTCAATCAGGCCGCCCGTGTCAAAGTGGAAGCCGAACGAGCGCGTTTCGAGGCGGACAAGGCGCGGGAGGCGAGATTACAAGCCGAGCGCGTCAGCGGCTTTCTTCAGGGTATGCTTACCGTTGCCGACCTTCGCGACAAGCAGTCGGACCTGACGGTTCGCGACATGCTCGACAAGGCGGCGTCACGGGTCGACACCGAGCTGGCGGCGGAAACAGAAGTGCGGGCCGCGATACATGCCACGATCGGTCGGAGCTATTACGCAATGGGGCTGTTCCCGCAAGCGGAGACCCATTTGGGTGCTGCGCACAAGGCGTACCTGGAAGCGAGCGCGGCTGATCCGAAAACCATCGCGCCCATCCTGCGAGAGCTTGGCAACGCCGTCAGCGCGAACGGTCATTACGCACAGGCCGAGACCCTCCTGCGCGAAGCCCTCTCGTTGAGCGAAACAATACGGGGCGACCGTCGTCTTGACGTCGCCAAGGTTGAGGAATCGCTGGCGGCGGTGTTGTTCCTTGAAGGGGAACTCCCCGAGGCGCAAGCTCTCGCTCAAAAAAGCCTCGACACGATGATTGCAATCCACACCACGCAGCACGAAGACGTTGCAGAGGCAATGGATACACTTTCGAGTGTACACTTGAAGAAAGGAACGTTCCAGGAGGCCGAGGACCTCAGCCGTCAAGCCCTATCGATCCGCCGGGCGATTCTCGATAGCGATCATCCCGCGATACCGGCCGGCCTCAACAACCTGGCCCTCGTGCTCGAGTTGAAGGGCGAGTTCACGCAGGCGCTCGCGCTGCATCGTGAGGCACTGGATCTGTTGAGAATCCGGCTCGGTGATGAACATCCATTTGTCGCGTACAGTCTAACGAATCAGGCGGGCGTTCTGGCGGCCCTGGGAGACAATGACGAGGCTGCCGCACGTTATCGCGAGGCCCTGCGCATTTTCCGGGTCGTGGATGACCCGCGCGCGGCGCAGGCGGCCGGCGGGCTCGGGGCGCTGATGAGCAACATTGGCGACTATGAGACCGCCGAGACGCTGCAACGCGAAGCCCTTGCGGTACGACGGGAGCATCTGGGCAATAGCCACTTCTATGTGGCCAAGAGCCTTCTGGAACTCGGCAAGCTAATGCACCTCAAGGGTGACTTCCCCGCGGCCGAGACGTACCTTCGCGAGGCGTTGGGAATCGTCCGATCCAACAGGGGCGATGACCACTGGACGGTAGCCGTTTGCCTCGAAACGCTGGCAACCGTGATCGCCGATCGGGGCGATCCTTCGGCGGCGGAGGTCATGATTCACCAGGCGCTGGAGATTCAGCGACGCAGCTCCGCCCCCGAGCACCCCCGCATCGGGAAGTTTCTCGGCTCACTCGGCGCGATCCTCCTGCAACGCGGCCAACTCGCGGCGGCCGAGTCTGAGTTGACGAAGTCCCTTCAGATCCTCCGAGGCGCGCTCCCCGTTGGACATTGGCGCATCGCCTTGGTGAAAAGCTCACTCGGCGAGTGCCTAGTGCGTCAAGAGCGCTTCGACGAGGCGGAGCCCCTCTTGCTCGAGAGCTTGCCCATGCTCCGCGAGAGCCGAGGCACTTCATCAACGGCATATCGAAGGACTCTGACCCGTATTATCGACCTCTACGACGCGTGGAACAAACCGGACGAGGCAGCCGAGTATCGGTCGACCAGCAAGGCGGGCGGTGGCTGCGAGTAAGTCGTCAGTGAGGAAGTTGTCAGTGAGCAGCCTGTTGAAGAAGTCCGCGTAGCGTCCGCCCCCTGTGGCGGACGTGGTTTTCGAATCTGCTATCGCCGTCCTACGTCCGCCGCGGGGGGCGGACGCTACTAACTCGGGCGGACAACACTTTTTCAACAGGCTGCTAGCGTCGGCTCGTCGTCCACATCCAATAGTCGTGGCCTGCCCCGAGTTCGAGCGAAACGACCCGCAGCCCGTGATCGGCCAGCGCGCGTTTCCAATCTTTCGGATGGTACGTGACTCCGCCGAAGCGGACGTTGCGCCCCGGTTTCCACTCCCAACGGCGCGGTCCGTGGTAGTGCTCGCGACCGAGGCACGCGCGGGCAATGTTCTTGACCCTTTCCACGAAAGGAATGGGGGCCTCGTGCCAGTTTTGGATGCGACAGTAGCCGCCCGGTTTGAGCACGCGAGCGATCTCCGCCAAGTAGCAATCGACGACCTCGTACGCAGTAATGTGCTGAAACGCGAGATGAGAATAGACCCAATCGACCGATTCGTCTGCGATCATCGAGAGGCTCGTGCCGTCGTTGAGATGCACTTCGGCGTTGTCGACGGCGGCCAGAAAGTCTCCGGCGAAACCGACCATTCGCTCACTGATGTCGATGCCGATGACCTTGCGGCACCGAAGCGCGATGGGTTTGAGTAGTCGGCCGATCCCGCAGCCAATCTCGACACACGTCCATTCGGGCGCGATCGGAATGCCACGCAGTAGCATCTTGACGTCCTCGACGGTGCGTCTATCCCACTCGGCGTCGAGCGCGGCTTCGTTCGGTGCCGCCTCCATCTCCGGGCTGAGCAGAATCCGACCGTACTTGGCGTCGAAAGCGCTGTCCGTGTCCCAAAACGCGCGGGTGTCCGACCGCCACTTGCTGAGTTCCTCGGTTTGCATGCGGTTCGTAGTCCCATCAATGTCTACGGCACGTCTCGGTCGCACGAGTGCCGCGAACCAAACCCGCGCACGCGCCGTGCATGGTCCGCTAATCGTTTTATCGTCTCGATGTGTCCGAGGCTGAACCGGTGGGACGTACGGAGGGAATCGGTTGGTCCGACATTGTCAATCGAGGGGTCGAGCAAGCGTCCATGTTAGGTGAACCGCGAGAGGTTCCCGCGCGAGGAGCGAATCGAGCCAGGCACCGCCTAGCATGAACCCTTGGGGCCTCACCCGCTGCCGCGTTTCGCGACGAAGAAGACCGCGAGGCCGACAAAGACACCGATGACGATAGTTTGCCATATCATTGGGAGTGTCCCCCTGTTGTTTCAATTGCCGCGGAGATCCGGCAGCATGCCGCTCGTCCGCAAGGCGTCCACTGCGAATTCTAGCACCGTGGTCCACCAGTTTCACGATAAACCGAGCCGCACGCTTCAGCTTGCGCGATCGTTCCTTTTGAAACGGGCGTCGCAGCAAGCCGGCGGCATCGCGCGGGCTGCCAACAAGCCGGTCTTGCAAGGACTGCGGCTCGGCACTGTCATCCTCCACGCACGGCACCCAAAATCAACCGACCGGCGGCCACCACGAGGAGAATGAAGAACGCCGTCTTGATCGCCTTGACGGGTAGCAAGTGCGTGAGGCGGCTGCCGATCATACTTCCCAGCACGGCCGCCGGGATCAGCGCGCCCGCTAGGGCGAACGACCTGTATCCGTAATCGTGGCCGCGAATCAGGGCGATATTCTTCAGCGTCGCACCGACCAACGCCGTCGCGATGATCAACGTGGCCGAGTTTGCTATCGCGTTTCGGATTGGGATCCCGAGGAATCGGCGCTGCAACGGTACGGCAAGAACGCCGCCCCCGACACCGAGAAGCCCGGCGACCAAGCCGGTCGGTAGGGCGACGGCCGCGGCAAACCGCCAGCCCATCGTCGGGCGCGCGCAGTTGGTAGGATCGGATCCATACGGCGGCGGCAACCGAACGCCGAACCGCACCTTGTCGCGTGCGAGTCGATAGAGGTCGATAGCGCCCACCGCCAGCAGGAAAAGACCGAACATACCGCGAAGGTAGCGTTCGCCTTCGCCCACGAACAGCGGCGTCTCGCTGATCGCGACCCCGACGACGACACCGACCATGGCAAATGGGATGAGTCGCCGGATCGTGCTCGGATCGATCGCCTTCGCCCGGCGATGGTGCACGACCGCGGGTATGACGACGAAGAGATTGACGATCATCGCGGCGGCCTGATAGAGGTGTTGGTCCGGACCGAGCAATTCGGTCATGGCCGGGATCATGACGATGCTGCCGCCGACCCCCAACATGCCGCCGGTCAGGCCGGCGATCAGCCCAATGATGACGAGCACGACAATGGGCGGCATTATCGCGATCTCCCGGTAGATTCCCGAGCATTTCCCGTATCTGAATTCCGGGCCGCGAGGCGCGGCAAAGGCCACCAATGTTCGCAACATCGCGCTGTCTGAAGCCCGCGGCCCGGGGGAAAACCAAAGTCGCGGGACTTATGAAATGCGGTACTGGCAATCCTGCGCCGGCCCATCATGTCTCCGATTCAGCTCGGCGAAACTCAAAGGCCGATGAGCTCGGCCAGCTTCGGCATCTGCGTGCTGTCGCCCTTCACCGTGACGCGCCGGTCGCGGATCATGTCGAAGACGTTCGACCGCCCATTGACGATCGCGAGCCATGCCTCTTCGTCGGCCGTGACCAGAAGATCCGCACCATCGCTCATTCCGGGGCAAACGGAAAACCCGCCGCCACCGAACACCAACGCGTACTGCACGCCTGTGCCGGCGCCTTTGCCGTCACTGTCGGTCGAAGGTCGAATGTCGAACGCGATGCGCCGTTCGGGACCGTTGACCAACTCAGCCGGCGGCTCGATGCGGGCGAGCGCGTCGAAAAACTCGGCGGCGGAGTCGACCGTTTCCGCGAATGCCCCCGTCGATTGCCCCTGCCGGCCGGCAAGCCGGCTTTGTTTCTTCATTCGCCTGCCGATGCGGGAAATCGTCTCGCTGACGGCGACGCGGTGTGCCTCGCTGTTCACGCGCGTCCGTGAGCGTTCGATGATTTCACGGAGCTTCGCCTTCGTCGCGCCCGTAAGCCGCGGCGTGTTGAAATAGCATCGAGCGAATTGCACGACATCGGTGTAGGCACGAAAGTCCTCGGCGGTGGCGAACAAATCGGCGAGATCCGACACCACCGCCCGTCGCGGCAGCGGCGCTGCCCGAAGGCTCCCGCGCCGATCGGGATCGAGGAAATGAAACCGCCACTCTTGCGCGCCGGATTCGCTCACGAGGATATTCCGCCAGAAAAGACCACCGTGCATGACGCCGGCTTCGTGAAGTTGGCTGATCGATCTCGCCAGGGCATCGATAAACCCGGCTCGACGGCGGCGTTTCGAGCACGCGCCGGTGTCAGACGTCTCGGTCCGTCCATCGGCCGCGCGGCGGGCGTAGGCGTCGAGCGACTCGGCGTCGGCAACACCCTCGGTGATCAGCACGCACGCCGTGAGCAGCCCCGCGCGTCTCTTCTCGCCAAATGCGATGGGGCGCACGGCCGCGACGCCGCGATTCCGCATTTCCGTCAGGAATTCATATTCGAAGCGCGCCCGGCTCGTGCCGAAGAAGGTGCCGCGAAAAACGCCCTTCAGGCGCGCGGCAAGACTCCGGTAGCGATAGCGTTTGACGAACACCTGCTTCGGTGCGGCATCGCCGAGATCGAGGTCGATTGGAAATGTGTCCGACGAACCGCTGAGCGCCGCCGCGGTGGCCGGCCTATACCGAAGGATCGAACGCACCGACGAGAGACCGAGTTCACCCAGCCAGTTCCGGTCGTCGTCGTTGATGATGAGTCGTTCACTCATGTTTCAACAATCGGTTCGGCAAGGGCGGACCGGTCTGCCCGTGCGTCGCACGCGGACCGGGTTCGCAAGGCCGCCGCGCCCACAACTTCATGGACCCATTCGCCGAAAAACCAACCCCCTTCGGCACCATCACCATATACGCAGTGCACGGCCCCACGCAAGCGCGACGTTCACGCCCCGACGAAAGTGATTCAAAATTGCCGACGATTCTGCAATCCGAACCGCGACCGTGAGAAACTATGAAAGCCGGGTCGCCTTGACACAGCTTCGGGATCGGTTGTCCCATGTGTCGACGGGCTGATCGCGTGGATCGCCCAAATTGTTATCAGGAGAGCCGGCGATGAGGATTCTAGCGGTGGACTTGGGAAAAATGAAGAGCGTGGCGTGCGATTTCGATAGCGAGACCAGCGAGCACGTGTTCGAGACGGTTCGGACGACTCCGCAGGCCTTGGAGGAGCTGTTCGTTGGTCGGCGTCCGGATCGCGTGGTGATCGAGGTCTGTCCGTCGGCGGGTTGGATCACGGATCTGGCGGCGCGGCTACAGATCGAGTTGCAGGTGGCCAACCCATCCCACGAAGGTTGGCGCTGGCGGTGCGTGAAGAAGAAGACGGATCGCGTGGACGCGCTCGAGCTCGCCCGGCTATCGGCGGTGAACCAACTCCCGCTGGTCGAGGTGCCGTCGAAGGAAGTGCGCGAATGGCGATCGCTGATTCAGTATCGCCAATCGTTGGTGGCCCGCCGCACGGCGATCAAGAATACAATCCATTCCATAATCTGCCCCGGCAGAGCATCGTCATACCGACGGGCAATATAGGGATGGACGAACGCTCAGCTCCGAGGGCTGGAACGTCTGGCCGGCGCCGGTGACGACTTGGCCGCCTTCTGGGCGTCCCTCGAACCGGAGGATTGGTGGCGCGGACAGTTGGCGGAGGAACTGCGGCAGCTTCGCGGGGTGGACTGTTCGATGAGTTCGGTAGAGAAACAATTGTCGGGTGGCCCATGTCCTTTGGACATGGGGAAGACGATGACTACACGTGTCGGGTGGCCCATGTCCTTTGGACATGGGGAAGACGATGACTACACACGGCTTCGCAGCCCATCTGGTCCGTGCACCGGACCCTGCAAGAAAGGGTGATGCAATCGGGGACGAGCATCGCCTCCCCCACCTCCAGAGGAGGTGGGCCACCCAGCCGTGGTGGCCACCATCGACGACCCGCATCGCTTCAAGAACGGCAAGCAAGTGGCCGCGTACGCCGGCATAGGTTCCGCGTGTGTTCCAGTCCGGCTCGGTGGATCGCAAGGGTCGAATCACCGGCGCGGGCAATCGATACCTGCGATCCATGCTGGTCGAAGTGAGTTGGCTGGGGCTGCGGACCAACCCCTGGATGAAGCAGGTCTTCGACCGGGTCTGTCGCGGGTGTCCGTCGCGACGAAAGATCGCCATCGTAGCCGTCGCGAGGCGGCTGTTGATCTGGTGTTGGGCCATGATGCGGGATGATCGGAACTGGGATCCGAAGACGGTACTGGCCGCCGCGTGACAGAATGGTGACACCAAAGGAATAGATGGGTTTATCGCATGGGGCAGCACCGGCATGACGAAGACGGACCATCCCGAGAGGCCGCCGGCCTCCACAATTGGGAGGCCGGTCGTGCCGTACGCTTGCACGCCGCGGCGCTCGGGTCGCTCCCCAGCGTTGCCCTATCCTCCGCAGCGCGGCGCCAGGATACGTGATTGAGACGGAGCCGGCGACGAGCCGAAATCGGCAACGAGACGGGGTTTGAATTCGGAAACACCGCAAAGCGAAGTTCGATCGACATGACGAAAGCCCGGCCGCTCCCTGGAGCCTCGAGCTCGACCGTAAGGATGGGCAACGTCATTTGTAGCAGTTGAATGAGCCGTGAAAATGGAGGCACCGCCCAAGGCGGAGCCCCTCCACGGAAACTCGGATAGAAGGTTAGACCGATCGAACCCTTTTTGCGCTTGACAGACCCGGCTTCATAGAAGGGAGCGGGCTACTGCGGTCCCGTCATGCGCGATCCGAACCGCAACCGTTGCGAAGCGGGCTACTGCGGTCCCGTCATGCGCGATCCGAACCGCAACCGTTGGGGAGCGGCCTATTGCGGTCCGGTCATCGCGCCCGCGAAGAGGGCGTGGTCATCGGCGTCCACGTCGCGGTCGTGGTCGATGTCCAGGAAGCGGCAGTCGCAGAGGCGGTCGAACCCGCCCGTCGTCCCGTCGAAGTCGCCCGGACCGGTCATGCAATTCTGGAATGCGGCGGCGTCCTTCAGGTCGATGTGCCCGTCGAAGTCGGCCTCGCCGGTGCGGATGAGGCGCATGTACTTGATGTCGCTGTTGGGAAAACCGCCGGCGATCCAGGCGATCTCGCCCCGTTCGTTGATTGATGAACCCGTATTCCAAAACGGATCGTCGG
>JADFHG010000070.1:0-2347 GCA_022567365.1 Planctomycetota bacterium
GTGTGGATTCTGTTCCTCAACACGGACGGCACGGTCAAGTCGCACCAGAAGATCAGCGACACCGAAGGTGGCTTCACCGGCATCCTGGACAACATCGATCGCTTCGGCATCTCGGTGGCCTCGCTGGGTGATCTCGACGGCGACGGCGCTAGTGACCTGGCCGTGGGGGCGGTCCGCGACGACGACGGGGGCTTCGAGCGTGGTGCGGTGTGGGTGCTGTTCCTCAACAGCGACGGCACGGTCAAGTCCCATCAGAAGATCAGCGACACCGAAGGCGGCTTCACCGGCACGCTGGACAATGGCGATTGCTTCGGCTTCTCGGTGGCCTCGCTGGGCGATCTGGACGGCGACGGCGTGACCGACCTGGCCGTGGGAGCAATCGCCGATGACGACGGCGGCTTCGACCGCGGCGCGGTGTGGGTGCTGTTCCTCGACGGCGTTGCTCAACCAATCCCCACCGTATCCGAGTGGGGTCTAATCGTGATGAGCATACTCATTCTAATGGCCGGCATCCGGATGTTCATTCGCCGGCAACCGGCTAATACGTAACCGTTCAATCATCAACCGAGTTCACCAGGGTACCTGCGAGTTCGGCGACTTCGATTGGGTTCACACGGTTTACACTGGAGCAGTCTCGGGCAATGTGGCCCAGTTCGTACTCAATTTCGAGGCCCTTGGCTCCTTCACCGACGATGATGGCAACCGCCTGCCCGTCGAAATGCCGAACGCGCTGCTCGGCCTGCTCGGTGCGGACCCGGTGCTCCTCACGCCAGCCGGGGGGAACCGGGGACAGTCACCTATTTCTTGACCATTGACAGCGGATCGGATCGGGTTTTGGCATGCCTCGTGTTGCTCGAATCGTTGTCGCGGGTGAGCCGCACCACGTGACTCAGCGTGGAAACAACCGGCAGGACGTGTTTTTCGACGATGATGATCGGCGTTTCTCTCGAGTTGGTGCGCGATCATGCCCGACGATTCGGCTTTTCGGTGTTGGGCTGTTTTCCTGATTTCCCGTCTTCCACAATCCACATGCCAGATCGCCGGACCGTTCACGGCCCCTGCGGTATCCGCAGTATCCCGCCGGCTCGGCAGGAGCCTCGCCCTCCCGATCCGAGAGAACATCTCCCGCTCGCGTCCGCGAGATCATTCCGCATGCGCAGGAACAGGCTTCCCGGGCGAGATCACGCCACATGCGTGTCAGTAAGCTGCACGCCGACGAGCGTCGATACGCCCGCTTCCTGCATGGTCACGCCGTATAGGCGATCGGCGACGCCCATGGTCGTCTTCGAGTGCGTCACGATGATGAACTGCGACGTGGGCAGGAACTCCTGAATGATCTTGTTGAAGCGTTCGTTGTTGGTCTCGTCTAGCGCGGCGTCGACCTCGTCGAGGATGGCGAACGGCGCGGGACGGGTGCGGAAGATGCTCATGAGCAGGGCGATCGCGGTCATGGTCTTTTCGCCGCCCGACATGAGCGTAATGCTCTGGAGCTCCTTGCCCGGGGGCTGGGCGAGGATCTCGATGCCGCATTCGAGTATGTCGCTCGGGTCTTCCAGAATAATGTCGGCCCGACCGCCGCCGAAGAGCTTTCTGAACAACGTGCGAAAGTGCTCCCGGATCTCCTCGAAGGTTTGCGTGAACCGTTTGATCGACTCGACATTGAGCTTTTCGATGAGCTGCTCGAGCTGGCGGTGCGACGTGGTCAGGTCGTCGCGCTGCTCGGTCAGGAACCCGTGGCGTTGTTCGAGTTCTTCGAGCTCGGTGATGGCGTCGAGGTTGACGTTGCCGAGGCGCGCGATCTTCCCGCGAAGTTCACCGATCTCGGTCTCGACGGCCTCCCAATCCTGGTCCGAGTGTTCGTATTCCTCGTACCGTTCACTCAGGCTGATCGAAAGGTCGGCCTGCACGCGGGTGACGAGTTCGTCACGGTGGACCTTGGTCTCGGTCATCGCCATCTGACATTCGTGCAAACGGGCATCGAGGGCTTCGAGCGCGGACCGCGACTCTTTGACCGATTGCCCGAGGCGCTCGCCGCGAATCCGAACCTCTTCGCGTTCCTTGCGCACTTGGCCGCCCTGCGCCACCAATTCGTCGCTGCGTGCCTCAAGACGTTCGATCTTCTCCCGCGACGCTTCAATGGCGCTTCGCGCGTCTACGATGCGCGCCGCGCAGCGTTCGACGTCGTTTCCGGCGACGACGACCGAGTTTTCGAGCTCGTTCATCTGATGCCGGAGCGCGTTGCCGCGCTCGGCTGCGGCGTGGCGTTTCTCGGCGAGTTGCCCGAGCTCGACACGAAGCTCGGTGAGCTGTTCCTGCACCTCGCGCCGTATGTCCACGAGGGCGTCGA
>JADFHG010000070.1:2355-10950 GCA_022567365.1 Planctomycetota bacterium
CTCGGCGACATCCTCATCAAGAAGGACAAGCAGCGGATCACGATCGACATCTTCACCGCGCGCCCCGGCATCGTCATCGGGAAGTCGGGTGCCGAGGTCGACGCGCTGCGCCGTGAGGTGCACGCGATGACGCACAAGAACGTCCACATCAACATCAACGAGATCAAGCGACCCGAGCTCGACGCGAAGCTCGGTGAGCTGTTCCTGCACCTCGCGCCGTATGTCCACGAGGGCGTCGATTCGATCCTTGCGTTTGGCGACCTGCGACTCCCTCTGTTTGTTTTCGGCTTCGAGCGCTTCGAGGGATTGCCCGTTTTCCGCGGTCTTCCGGTGGACGTCGTTGATCTCTGTTTCAAGCATCGTGAGTTCCTGCGCGATCACCGGTTGCTCGCTGGTGATGCGTAGGATCGACTCGTCGACGTTCTGAATGCCGGCGGACGCCTCGACCTTGGCCGTATTGCACTCATAGATCGCGGTGCGGAGCTGCTGCTGGAGGGCGACGAGGTGCCCCGCATCGGCCTCCGTGCGATTGAGTTGGTCGGTAAGCGTCAAAATGCGCTGCTCGAGTGAGGACATCCGTCCTTCAATGTCGCGCAGTTCGCTCCGGCGAGAGATCAGACCCGCGACGGCGGACGCGGGACCGAGGCGCACGCAGCCATCGGGCTCGACGACGTCGCTGTGCAGGGTTACGAACCGGTGCCCATGCACGTCCTCACGGGCCAACGCGACGGCCGTTTCGAGGGTGTCGACGACGATGGTCTTGCCGAGCAGATGTCGCGCGATCGTGTCGAACTCCTGGGGGCATCGGATCAGGTCGAGCGCGCTCGAGACGAAACCGGGCTTCTCCGAGAAGTCCTTCGCGTTGACCAACGGCGGCAGCCGATCGACGCAGAGCGCCGTCATGCGACCGGGCAAGTCGCCGAAGTGCGCCGAGCGGGCGAGGAACGCGCGGCTGTCCGTGACGATGAGATTTTCGGCTGATTCACCGAGGGCGGCCTCGATGATCGTTGCGTGCTCGACGTCGGTATCGATGACCTCGGCCACGAGCCTCGCGATACAGTCGCAGGCGGGATCACCGCTAGCCTTCAGTTCGAGGAACATCCGCGCCGCCGCGCCCACGCCCTCCATTTTCTTTTCGAGATCCTCGAGCAACTCGCGGCGAGATAGAAGGGCGCTTCGGTTTTCCTTGCCGCCGGCGATCTCGTCGACGAGCTGCTGGCGTAGCGCATCGACACGGGACGCCTCGATCTTCTTCTCTTCGAGCCGAATTGTTTCCGCGGCGATGAGTTCCTCGACGTCGCTCAGACGATCCTTGAGCGTGGCTTTTTGCTCGAGGAGTGTTTCGAGCTCGGCGGCAATACGCACGTGCCGCTCGCTGAGGCGCCCCTTCTGCCCGACGAGCGATTCCCGGTGCGTGCTCAGTCGGACGATTTCATTGTGGGTCTGGGCGCTCTTGCGCAGGAGTTCGATGATACCGGCTTTTTCGTCCTCGAGGATCGCCTGCGCCTCGGTGACGTCGCGTGCAAGGGCACGGTCGCGCTCGTTGAGTTCGCTGCTCTGTTCGTGAAGCTCGCTCGTTTTCTCTAGAATCGCCGCGGTGCTGTCTTCCGTTTGGCGCAGTTCGCGCTCGGTCTCGTCCCGCCGCAGCGCGTCGGTTTCCCGCCGCTGCCTCGCGCTTTCGAGCAGCGTCTGCTGTTCCTCGATGCGGTTTGTCGCGGATGCAACTCTCTCCTCGTGCGTCCCGACGTCTGACTTTGCGCGAATGAGTTCGTTGTCGCAGGCGTTGATGCGTTCGGCCAGTCGATCGAGATCGGTGGTAATCTCGATTTCCTCGGCTTCGAGCCCGCCGATCTTGGCACGAACGGCCGTTCCCTCGTCGTCGAGGCTCTGGGCCTGATCGCCTCGCTGCTGCATCGTCTGGCTGAGGCGGTGATACTCGGCCATCGCGAAGGTGGACTGCAGCTCGTTGAGCCGGTTTTCGTATTCCTTGTAATTCCGCGCTTTGCCGGCCTGCAGCTTGACGCTGCGCAGTCGTTTCTCCAGTTCCTCGACGATGTCCGCGACGCGCAACAGATTCTGTTGCGTGCGGTCGAGTTTGCGCTGCGCTTCGCGCTTCCGGGCCTTATACTTGCTGATTCCGGCCGCTTCTTCGAAGATGAAACGCCGATCGACGGGGCTGCTTTGGAGCAGCACATCGACGCGTCCCTGTTCGATGACGGAGTAGGCCTCCGTCCCGATGCCCGTGTCCATGAAAAGTTCGCGAATGTCCTTCAGGCGCGCGGCGTCGCCGTTGATCCGATATTCGCTGTCGCCGCTTCGGTAGAGCTTGCGCGTTACGGTGATTTCCGCGTGGTCCAGAGGCAGCCGCCGATCGGCGTTGTCGAAGACGAGGTCGACGCGGGCAACGCTGCTGCTCCGCCGAGTGCTCGATCCGTTGAAGATCATATCGCCCATTTGGCGGCCCCGCAGCGCCCGGGCCGATTGTTCGCCGAGAACCCATTTGAAGGCATCGACGATGTTGCTCTTGCCGCAGCCGTTCGGTCCGACGATGCAGGTGACCCCGCCACCGAAGTCGAACGTGACCTTGTCCGCGAAGCTCTTGAACCCCAAGACCGTGATGCTTTTGAGGAACATTGAGTGTCCATACCTCCTTGCGCGGTTCTTCGTGCCACCGTCCATGGCGGCCGCAACCCATAGTTCCGATTGCCGTAATTGATCAATCGGCGTTCCGCCGCCAACATACTTTGGGGTAATTCGCCCTGCAAGGGGGAATTCGGCGCGCCGACGCGACCTTCGCCGTGATCCATCGAGAGGAGCGCTTTCTTTGAGGCCCGAATTGACGGAATCGAGCCACCCCTGACACCGCTGCCAATACTGATATCGCGGTTCCGCGCCATTTCGGGTAGACTACCCGGACGCGAGCGATCTCATGGCCGCCAATCGAATCAAACCCGAACGTGTTGCTAAAGGATCAAGGCACACGAATAAGAAACGCGACGCGCGACGTGCGAACTGCGACACGCCCGGCGTCGATTATCGCGACGTTTTCGAGCGATCGCCGGAAGCCATACTCCTGTTCGACCGAAATGGCGTCTGTATCGATGCCAACCAGCGTGCGCGCAAACTGACGGGTTTTTCGCGCACCGAACTGGCGGGCAATCGCCTTGCCGATCTGACGGGTCCGCACGGACGGGGGAAGGTTCCCGCGACCGTCGAGCCGCCGTCCGGCTGCGACCGCGTCGAGATCACACTGACCACCAAGGGCGGCGCGCGCAAACGGCTAAACGCGGTCTTCTCCTCATCGTCTCGCAAGCTGACTCAGGTCGTTCTTCGACCCATCGTGGACGAGTCGCCGCGGCCATCGGACTCGGCAGCGGACCATGCCACCGCCACGATAGTCGACCTCTGCCAAGTAGCGCTGGTTTCGGCGGATATGCAGGGCCGAATACGATCGTGGAACCCGGCGGCCGCCGCGCTCTTCGGATATGACGAGGATGAGGCACTCGGCATGGCCGTGACCCGACTCATCCCGCCGAATGTCAGGCGCAAACACCGGGCGGCGTTCGCAAAGCGCCTCCGCGAGCCGTCCGCGGAGCGCCTCGGTCAGGCTATTCAGACCTCCGCGCTGCGGCGCGACGGCACGATCGTTCCGGTGGAACTCGTCATCGGCGTGACGTGGCGAGACGAGCGACCGAACATCGTGGCCGCAATCCGTGATGTATCCGAGCAGCACGAGCTGGCGGAGCGGCTCAATGACGCGCTCCAAAGATTGCGCTTTCACATCGACCGGATGCCGCTTGGCTACATCGTGTTTGACACGAACTTTGCCGTAGTCGAATGGAATAAAGGCGCCGAGATGATGTTCGGTTACACGGCGAAGGAGGCGTACGGGCGTAAGGCATACGATCTGATCGTACCTCCGGACGTCATTCCAACGGTGGAGCAGGTGTGGCTCGAGTTGCTGAAGGGGGACACATCGAGCCATTCGATAAACGACAACGTTCACAAAGACGGCACCCGCTTGAAGTGCGAGTGGTTCAACACGGCGCTGCGCGATCGCGACGGGTCCATCATCGGCGTCGCCGCCATGGTAATGGACATGACGCAGCGCGACGAGATCGAGGCGCGGATCCGCGACACTCAAAAGATCGAGAGCATCGGCGTTCTCGCGCGGGGCGTGGCGCACGACTTCAACAGCGCATTGATGGTAATGATGGGGCGAACTTCCTTGCTCCGGCGCATTCGCGAGTTTCCGCCGGAAGCCCAGGAACACCTCGACGTGATTGAGGAGGCGGGGTTTCGCGCGCGTGACCTCATCGACCACTTGCTCGCGTATGCGCGCACGGGTCGGCACAATCCTCAACGCACTAATGTGAACACCGCACTTCGCAGCGCGCACCGATTTGCCCAATCATCGGTTGGGTCCAGATGCATGATCCGACTGTGCCTCGCGAAGCGCCTTCCGACGATCTACGCGGATCGAGCACAACTCGAACAGATCATCCTCAATTTGTGCCTCAATGCCGCGCATGCCATGGCGGAAGGTGGGGTGATCGAGATCACGACGAAGTTGGCGCGCGTGACCGAGGCCCTGTCCAAGCGTTTTACGCCGTCAGGTCTTGCTCCGGGGCGGTACGTCGAAATGGTCGTCAAGGACACCGGGTGCGGAATGGACCAGTCCACCGTAGCGCGTGCTTTCGACCCCTTCTTTGCGATCGACTCGCGCGGACACGGATTGGGCCTGTCCGTCGTGCTCGGAATTCTGCGCCAACACAACGGTGGTGCATTCGTGGAATCCGTTCCGGGAAAGGGCACAAGTTTCCATATCTACCTGCCGGTACGCGAGGTCGGCGGTCGAGGCGCGACCAAGACCTGAAATACGCGGCAGACCGTTCCTTCGCGGCCCTCGGTTGGACTTCCTTTGCGCGTTGCGATCGTCGCCCGATTCCGTGACGAGGACGGTCGCCACCCACGGGCTCGGCAAGTCGCGGACCGCGTCCCTTGTGATGGTCGGGTGTCGCGACGCGTCGTCCTCGTCTGCTCGCACATGGCAGCCTGTGGAAAAAGTCGCGGCCGCCCCGCGTGGCAGCCGAGGAATACGCAGGACTGTGAGTCAACAACACCGTCGTCGGATTCTTCAACGAGCTGGCAGGGTTCTGGTGGATTACCGAGTGCACGCCGAGGCACACTGACCTGGAGGGCGCACGATGACGCGGCAGGGTTGACACATGCGGCGCGGTCGGAATGGTGGTCTTGGATGTTGAAAAAGCTCTTCGCGGCTGGCGCCGTCGATCTACGCGCGGGTTCACCGCCCGCGTGCACGTCCCTGGATTCGCCGCCGTCGGCTTGATCCAAGTCCGTGGGCTTTTTGTCGACCAGGAGCCCTTTGAACGGGGACTATCGCGCGGGTTTCACCCCCGCGGTTCGATGCATATCGCCCATCCAACGTGGTCATGCTACCCCCCCGTAGAGGAGTCGTTTTCGTCCGGTTGCTTCTCGATCAGCAGTTGCACGGCGGCCTGGTGGATCGTCCGAATCTTCTCATAGGTCGTTGGTCGTTCGATGCTGAGGTAGGCCATCGAACCGCTGATCACCAGGGTGCCCAGTCCCAGTGCGATGGACGCCGGCGTTACCAGAATGCCGCGCACCAGCGCCCTGCGGCGGTCCGGTGCCGTCACGATCTCGTCAATAGTTTCGAGCACCGGCAGACCGAGACTCCGCGCCA
Organism: Planctomycetota bacterium; assembly: GCA_022567365.1. GTDB lineage: Bacteria > Planctomycetota > Phycisphaerae > UBA1845 > UBA1845 > JADFHG01. Next base: position 8,081 of record JADFHG010000070.1, read on the forward strand.
CTTGGTTCGCGCTTCGATAGACATGGTCCAAGACCTCCGCGAGGACGGCAAAGACGACGCCCACCGCGATACCCGCCAGGAGCGAGAGCAGGACGATCGTGCGTGAACTCGGCGAGATGGGTCGGCGCCCGCCGCGCGTGGGGCCGATCTCGAAGAACTGCAGCATATGTCCATTCTCGCTGGCATCGATCGGCGCCTGGAGCTTGGCCAACATCTCCCGGTGCTGGACGAGTTCGAACTTCGCGGCGGCAAGGTCGCTCGTGATTGCCGTGAACTCCTCTTGCGTCGCGAACACGTTCTGCTTTGCCTCGAGGAGTTGATTGACCATCTCGTCGTTGGACTTGATGCTCGCCGACACGTCATCGAGTTGTAGCCGAAGCGCCTCCAAGTTGATGCGTGTTCGGTTCTGTTGCACTATCCATAGCTGAAGCGATGGATCGCTGTCGGCGCCCGGAGGCAACTTCATGATTGCGTCTTCTCGAGCGGCCTCGGCAGGCGGCGTCGTGGCGAACTCGACCCGCGCTTTCTCGAGTTTCGCGACGAGTTCGCTACGATCGGCCAACAGGTCTTGGATTTCCGGATGCTCGAGCGTCATCCCGCGCGTCGACCTCAGCGTTGCAATCTTCGTGTCGAGGGCGCTGATCCGGCCGACGAGTTGTACCACTCCGGGGTCCAAGCTGTCCACGATTCCTTCGGCGATGTTCGCCGCAAGCGCACCGATTCTTTGGCTGATCCGCGGTTTGGTCGTCTCGAGCATCTGGCGTTCGGCCAGGACGTCCGCTTCCAACGCGCGTTTTCGTCGTTCGAGTTCCCGGCGATCAAACCTCATTTGGTTGAGGCGAGACGCAATCGCCGTTGGATCCTTGGGGTCCACTCCGGGATGCTCGAGCAGGAGGCCGGTTTCGGCACGCTGGTGGTTGTTTACTTTCTCGAGGGCTTCCGCGGCGCGTTCGCTGAAGTAGTCGCGCTGCCGATAGAGTCGCTCACGGACCTCGGCCTTGATTCGGCGGATGTACGTCTCCTTCACTTCGTCGACGAGTCTCATGCCGATCTCGGGATCCGGTCCCACGTAGTTGATCGTAACCTTATCGGTATGGACGTTGGGTGACCGTGCCGTCACGGAGATACACTTCGCCAACGATTGAGCAAGCCGTTCGCGGGCTTTTCGTGACTCAGGTGTCACCGCCTCGACCGAGCCGGGCGGGGCGGCCTTCAACAGACCGAGGCGATCAACGACGTCGCGCATGTTCTCCAAGGAAACGACGTCCTCGGCGAGCGTACTGCGGAAGAACATGAACGAACCCGTTCCCTCCGCTTGTGGGAGGTTGAACATGACAGGGTCGTCCTGCCGCTCGAAACTCGTGCTTGCCGAGTACTCTCGCGGGTAGTATAGACTCGCAACGAAGACCGCGCTGGAAACCACGCAGAACGGGACGAAGAACGCCCACCGGTGAAGCAGCAGCACGCGAAGCGCGTTGTTGATCGTGCGCCTCAGATCCGCAAAGGGGCGTTCGTCATCACCGATCGATTCGCGATCGATCGGGAAGCGTGTCGTCGATCGATGGGTGTGCGGTGTGTGTGGTGCTCGGGACACTATCTACCCGTCCGTCTTTCCGATTGTCGTCTGCGCGGGCACACCGCCCACGTCCATCAGCAACGTCACCACCAACGTCGTACACCATTGCCGGGCTGCGCGCACGCCGCGCGCCGAGCCGCAATGGGAGGACGGCGGCAACCGATACCTTCCTTTCGGACCGCCCATCTTCGCGCTTGAGGCTGCCTTTGAACGCGGCGTAAGATCGATTCCGCTCGTCGATCAAAGACGCGAAGGGTCCGCGATTACCGGACCGCGAAACGCATCGCCGGTGGCCCGGCGACGGTGACCGGTCGGGGCGTCGGACCCTTCCGTCCGGACGTCATCGAGACGCGCTTTCGCTACCGGTAGCCCGTCTTTGGATCGATCGTTGCACGAGGTAGGCCCAGCCACTACCTGTGGAGAAACGGTCAGACACGTCGTAACGTCGCTCGACATACTCGAGGTACGCCTCCCGCTCGTCCGCCCAGAGATGCGAGAAAACCAGCCACACCCGCGGGTTCTCAGCGATCCATCCGTCGAACCGATTTGCAAACAGGGTGATCTGACCGCGGTCGTCGCTGGGCTGAACGAGAGTGGAAGTGTTCGGGTCCGACCAATAGAAGTCGAATGCATCGTGCGCACCGTAATAGATGAACAATGCGTCGTCGGGCGCGCGTTTTTGGTCGACATAGGCGAAGACCGGGCGGAGGTGTTCCGGTAGGCGCGGTGCGATGACGGTTGCCTTAACGGCCCGCGCCGTCGGTATGGCCACACATAGGATAATCAATAGCACCGTCGGTGCGGATCGGCCGAACCGGCGCGCGAATTCCCAGATCCCGCAACCGATGGCCAATGCCGCAACTGGGACGAGGAATGTCTCGGCGTCCGCGCGACCCAGCGGCCACAATCGCAAAGCACCCGCTACGACGGTTTCGACCAGCAGCAGCAGCGCCAATACGCAGATGGGTTTGCATCGTCGCCAGAGCACGCCGGCGGACGCCGCGATCGCGAGCACCTCGAGCATTCCGATGTAGTTGCTAAGCGGGGGCCAGACGTCGGCCACACCGAGCACGTGTCGGGCACCGCTGGCCCCGTTTTTCGCCAGCCACGCCGTCAATCCGCTCAAAGAATGGTCCTCGGGCCAGGAATGCAGTACGTTCGCCTGATACTCGCGGAGGATTGTCATATGCGTCGAGCCGGCCGCCCATAGATACCCGAGAAACCCGGCCGTAATCAGCGCGAACGACACCACCGCAAAACGCGGCAGCGGACGGTTGGTGGAATCCCGATGTTT
>JADFHG010000562.1 GCA_022567365.1 Planctomycetota bacterium
ACGTCTTCACCGAAGAGCGACGGCGCCATGGCTTCGGTGAGCACGGACACCGGCGGCGCAGCGTCCACGCCGGAGGGCGATACTGCGACCTCGGTACGAAAGGCCGGCGGCGCGATGGCTTCTTTGAGCACGGATGCGGACGGCCCGACGTCCGCAGCGGTCGAGAAGAGGAAGGCGGCGCGGCGCGCAGGTCGAACGACCCTCGTAGGTAAGGGAATCCAACGGCTCACGACGGCGGATGCGAAGACACGCGCCGTCGGCGGCAAGGGCGAGGCGGCGAAGGTGGAGCGCAGCAGGTCCGCCGACAAGCGAGACACAAAGAAGGACGAGCATGTCGAAGGTGCCGCCCCGGGGCAGCCGCCGGTCTCGCGCGACTCGGCGAAGCCCGTCGCGCCCGAAGACAAGCTCGTGACGTTGGTCATCGAATGGGTCGCACCGCCCGCGTCATCTCCGGCCAAGGTCCGATCATCCAAGACCGCCGGCAGTGCGCACAAGACTCGTAAGGCCAAGCCACCCGAGAAAAAGCCGGCGACCAGGTAGACCGGGTTCGTGGCAGAACCGACGGTTGACAAGTGCCAGTCAACGGCCCGCGCGGGAGCCTCGTCCTCTCGGTCGAATAGGTCGCCCGGTGTTGGGCTACCGTTCGTGGGTCGTGCCCCCGGCGCGCTTCGTCGCCCCACAAGGGGCGGTGCCACATCTCTCAACTTGGGGTGTTATGAGTTGAATCGGGCGCTCAAAGCGCGCGCCGTGTTTGGCGACGGCCGCTCGCGGCTAGAAATGCACCGCTGACGAGCATGAATACGATCGTCGATGGTTCGGGCACTGCGGCGGCACTCGGGATGGCGGTTTGACCGTTCGGTCCGGACACGCCGGCACCCGAGGTTGCCGAACCGAGCACTTGGTCGAGCGTGAGGGCGCCGACGAGTACGCTGATGTCCGCGTCGGTCAGTTCGCCGCCGGATGCCACGCGCTCCTGCGCGGTCTTCGCCGACGTCGAGAAGATCTCATCGAGCTGCGCGCGACTGCTGAAGCTCGCGAAGGGGTTCTGTGCGCCGAATTGCTCAAACAACGGATCGGTCACGGCGGCCAACACATCGGCGAAGATGTTGCCCGAGACGTCGATCGGGCCGATGTCGAAGTCGTTCTCCCGAGACGTGTTGTCGAATCGCCCGTCCGATGTCGTAGTCTGGCGCGAAGAATAGACGCCGGTGAGTTCATAGAAACCGAACCCGTTGATCGAGAAATCCATGTCCATCAGGATGTCGCCTTGGACCTCTACCGATTGCCCGCCGACATCCGTCGTGAATGTATATCCCAGCGGCTGGGCGAGCCCGTCGGCGGTGGCGGCCGTCTGAAAAGACACCTCGAGTTGAGGCAAGAACCGCGTGCTCGATGAGACTTCGACGGAAAACGCACCGGTGTCGAACGCAAGCTCGCCGACGCCGAAGTCATACGTGGCGCGTCGTCGGGGGTCGAACGACGTGGGGTCGAAGACCTTGACCGCGCGGAAATCCGCCCCGAGCGAGAGCGGGTTGACTTGGCCTTGAAAATCAAACCCGGCGTATCCGAGACCGAATCCGATGTCGTCCCACACGCCTGCACGCGCGACGTTTTGGGCGAGCGGCGCCGCGCACAGCGCCAGGGCAATCGCCATCGTTTTGCACACGTGCCTCATCGCTGTTGTCTCCCAATCCTGCCCGGACGAGCGAAGCCCGCACTCCCAATTCACAATCTACCCATCCCGGAGAAGCGGTTCAAGGCGGACCCGTTCCGTCCGACGCCGCCAACCAAACCCGGTCCTTATAACATCGGCAATATCACCGCCGATTGCCGACTCGACTCCTGGCGATATTGACAGTGCCGCGTACGTATGCCTATCGGACGGCAATGCTCGGTGGTTTTATAGGACGTTTGCAGGCGGGTACCGCAGGGGCCGCTATCGAGCGAGTTCGGCGAGAAAATGGGCCGCGGCCTTCGTGCCGTCATGCAGGTCCGACAATTGGAAAAACTCGTTCGGGCCATGCGCGTTGCAGTTCGGCACGCAGAAACCCATCATCAGCGAATCGGCTCCGAGCACTTCCTTGAACAGCGGCAGGATCGGCAGCGATCCGCCCTCGCGGATGAAGTATGGTTCGCGCCCGAAACCAGCGGCGACGGCCCGCGCGGCCGCCGACATGCCCGGCGAGTCGATCGGCGACACATACGCGGCACAAGACGCAAACGTCTTGATTTCGACGTCGACCCCGTCGGGCGTCGCCGAGCGAACGGCGGCGTCGAACGCGTCGCCGATCTCCTGCGGATCCTGGTCGGGGACGATTCGCATCGAGACCTTGGCCATCGC